>JAURNJ010000345.1 GCA_030830245.1 Novosphingobium sp.
GGCATCCTTCAAGGGATTGTAGCCGCCTGCCATATCGCCATAGATGGTCGCATAGCCAACGCTCATCTCGCTCTTGTTGCCGGTAGTCACCAGCATCGGCCCGAACTTGTTCGACAGCGCCATCAGGGTGACGCCGCGAATGCGCGATTGCAGGTTCTCCTCGGTGAGGTCGACTGTGGTGTCGGCAAAGCTGTCTTCGAGCATGGCGTCAAAGCCGGTCACTGCCGGCTGGATCGGGATGGTTGAATAGCGGCAACCCAGCGCCTTGGCGCAGGCCATGGCATCGTCGAGGCTTTCCTGGCTGGTGAAGCGGCTGGGCAGCATCACGCACCACACCCGCTCTGCGCCCAGCGCATCGACCGCGATGGCAGCGCAGGCGGCGCTGTCGATGCCGCCCGACAGGCCAAGCACCACGCCGGGAAAGCCGTTGCGGTTGACATAGTCGCGCAGGCCCATGACCATCGCGGCGTAGATCTCCTCCGGCCCCTCGGCGAGGGTGGCGATCTCGCCCCGATCGCAGCGCCAGCCCTGCGCGGTCTTGGTCCAGGAGGTAGTGACCTCCTGCTCTTCCCAGTCGCGCATCTGCACTGCGAGGCTGCCATCGCCATTGACCACGAAGCTGGCGCCATCGAACACCAGCTCGTCCTGCCCGCCAACCCGGTTCAGAAAAGCGAGCGGCAGCTGGGTGTCGGCGGCGCGGCGCTTGGCCACCCCTTCGATCCGCAGCGCGTCCTTGTTGATCTCGTAGGGGCTGCCGTTGATTGAAATGAACAGCTCGGCGCCGAAATTGGCGAGATGCCGGCAGACGTCGGGAAGCCAGATGTCTTCGCAGATCGGCAGCCCGATCATCACGCCCTTGAACACGATCGGTTCGGGCAAGGGGCCAGGTTGGAACACGCGCGGCTCGTCGAAGACGCCATAATTGGGCAGTTCGTGCTTGAGCCGCACTGCCGCGACCTTGCCCCTTTCGAGCAAGGCCACACCGTTGTGTAATTCACCGTCGAGCACGAAAACAGATCCGACCAACATCGCCGGACCCTGGGTCCGCCCGGTCTCTTTCGCCAGGGCTTCCAGCTCGCTCGCGGCACGTTCGATCAGGGCGGGCTTCAGCACCAAGTCTTCAGGCGGATAGCCGATCAGTTGCAGCTCGGGAAAGACGATGAGGTCGCTGTCCCTGGCACGCTCTCGCGCGGCCAGCATCCGGGCTGCATTGCCGGCAATATCGCCGACCGACTGGTTGAGTTGGGCAAGGGTGATCTTGAGGGTGTCGGGCATGTTGTGCTGATGCGCATTTGCCTCAAGTCATGCAATAAAAAACCCTCCACGATGGAGGGTAAGAGACGACCAGTCTGGATTGCGCCGACCGCAAGCCAACGGGGGACCGGCTTGTTTTGGCCAGACCCCCGTGACAATCGGATCTATTACTCTGCCGCCGGAGCTTCGGCGGGAGCTTCGGCAGCGGCGCCTTCTGCGGCGGCACCTTCTTCGGCCATCGCGTCTTCGGCAGGCGCTTCCTCGGCAACAGCTTCTTCAGCCATGGCTTCGGTGTCTTCGGCCTGTGCGTCTTCAGTGGCTTCTTCGGCGCTGCCGCAAGCAGCGAGCGCCAGAGCGGCAGCCGAAGTGAAAGCAGCGTAAGCGAACTTCTTCATGGGAATCCCCTTGCATTATGCAGCGCACATCACCGGTGCATGCGCTGAGGCGGCAGGTGAACCTGCAGGGAGCTTTTTATCCGAGTGTGCCGTCCAGCGCAAACTTTCAGCGATGAAACGAAAAATGCGGTCAATTTCGCGCGGCTTGATCAATATAAAGAAATCTTTATATAGATGGTGCAATGCGGATCGAAGCGACCTTGCGCGCACTGTCGGATCTCACCCGGCTGCGCATCATGCGCCTGCTGGCTCACATGGAGCTAGCAGTAGGCGAACTGGCGCAAGTGCTCGGGCAAAGCCAGCCGCGCGTCTCGCGTCACGTGCGCATCCTGTGCGACGCCGGGCTTGCCGAAAGGCGCAAGGAAGGAAACTGGGTGTTCGTCAGAAGCGCTATCGGCGAAGGCCTTGCACCTCCACTTGGCGATGCAGCAGCTCGGCTGCTCGCGGTAAGCGAGCTCGAAGACGCCGCCTTTTCCTCGCGCTGCAACGAGGATCGCCGCCATCTCGCCGCCATTCGTGCCGATCGCTCGGCCAAGGCCGAAGCTTGGTTCTCGCGCCATGCCGAAGAGTGGGACACCCTGCGCCTGCTCCATTGCCCCGACGAACCGGTTGAAGCTGCTCTCACTTCGGCTTTGGCCGCAGACGGAGTCAAGGCTTCGCTTGGCGCCTTGCTCGACGTCGGCACCGGCACGGGTCGCATGGCCGAACTGTTCGCGCCGCACGCGGACCATGTCACCGCGCTCGACCGCAATCCCGAAATGCTCCACGTCGCCCGCGCGCGACTGCAGAAATTTCCGGCAGGCAAGGTCGATCTGGTGCAAGGCGATTTCGCCGTGCTCCCCTTTGGCGATGCCGCTTTCGATACGGTCCTCTTCCACCAGGTTCTGCATTATGCACAGGAACCCGGCGTCGTGCTGGCCGAAGCCGCGCGCGTCACGCGTCCGGGAGGCACTTTGGCAATCGTCGATTTTGCCGCGCATGACCGCGAGGAATTGCGCGAACGCCACGCCCACGCCCGCCTCGGCTTTTCGGACGAGCAGATGCTGGCGCTGTTCAGCGAGGCCGGCTTCGCCAGCCGGCCGGCCATTGCGCTGCCCGGCACGCCGCTGACGGTCAAGATCTGGACTGCTACGAGGCAAGCAGGCACTGGCAAAGTGATGAAACGTGCGACAGTGTCAAAAGCAAAGAACCCATGACCGAACCCCTGTTCCTTATCCCGCCTGGCGACATCGCCGTCTCGTTCGAATTTTTTCCGCCCAAGACGGAGAAGATGAACGAGCAGCTATGGCAGGCCATCGAAACGCTTGTGCCGCTTTCCCCGCGCTTCGTCTCGGTAACCTATGGCGCGGGTGGCTCCACGCGCGAACGCACGCATGGCACGGTGGCGCGCATCCAGAATGAAACGCCCCTGTCGGCCGCGGCGCATCTCACCTGCGTCGAGGCAACTAAGGAAGACATCGCCGAAATCGCCGAGGATTACTGGAACGCAGGCGTGCGGCACATCGTGGCGCTGCGCGGCGATCCGCCCGAGCAAGGCAAGCCCTATTCGGTCCATCCCGGCGGCTACGAAAACGCTGCCGCCCTGGTCGCAGGACTGCGCGCGCTCCACCCGTTCGAGATTTCGGTTGCCGCCTATCCGGAGTCACACCCGGATTCGCCAAGCCCGCAAGCCGATCTGGACAACCTCAGGCGCAAGATCGATGCGGGCGCGACCCGTGCCATTACCCAGTTCTTCTTCGAGCCGGACACTTTCTTCCGCTTCCGCGACAAGGCTGCGGCTGCCGGGATAGAGGCCGAGCTAGTGCCGGGCATCATGCCGGTGATGAGTTTCGCATCGGTGGTCCGCATGTCGGCAATGTGCGGCACGTCGGTGCCGGAATGGATGGCCACCATGTTCGAGGGGCTCGACGACAAGCCTGACGCACGCCAGCTTGTCGCCGCGACGCTCGCGGCAAGGCTGTGTCACAAGCTCTATGTCGGCGGGGTGCGCCAGTTCCATTTCTATACGCTCAACCGGGCCGAGCTGACCTATGCGATCTGCCATCTGCTCGGCGCGCGGCCCAAGGAGTTCGACCGATGAGCGCCGAAGCAGAGTTCCGCGCCCGCGCCGCCGAGCACGTATTGGTGTTCGACGGAGCCTATGGCACCTCGATCCAGAAGTATGGTCTTCAGGAAGCCGATTATCGCGGCGATCTCCACCTGCCGCTCGACCAGAAGGGCAACAACGACCTGCTGTGCCTCACCCGGCCTGACGTGATCCGGGAAATCCACAGGGCCTATCTCGATGCCGGGGCGGACATGATCGAGACAAACACGTTCTCGTCCACCACTATCGCCATGGCCGACTATGGCTGCGAGCATCTGGTGCGGGAGATCAACCTGGCGGCGGCTCACCTGGCGCGCGAGGCCTGCGAGGCTGCCGAGGCGAACGACGGCAAACGCCGCTTCGTCGCCGGTTCGATCGGTCCGACCAACAAGACCCTGTCGCTTTCGCCGGATGTCAACGATCCCGGCTTCCGCGAGGTCGATTTCGACACGTTGAAGCAAACCTATCGCGAACAATGCGACGCCCTCATCGAAGGCGGCGTCGATTTCCTGCTGATCGAGACCTGCTTCGACACGTTGAACGCCAAGGCGGCAGGAATGGCCGCAAAGGAAGCCGAGGCGGCGAGCGGTCGCGAGGTTCCGGTGATGCTGTCCTTCACCATCACAGACATGAGCGGGCGCAACCTTTCCGGCCACACGATCATGGCCTTCTGGTATTCGCTGCGACACCTCAAGCCGCTGACTATCGGCGCGAACTGCGCCTTCGGGGCTGACAAGATGCGCCCCTATCTGGCGGAGCTGGCGAAGGACACCGACACGCTGATCATGGCCTTCCCCAACGCGGGCCTGCCCAACGAACTGGGCCAGTACGACGAGCTGCCAGAAAAGACCGGCGCGCTGATCCGCGAATGGACCGATACGGGCCTTGTCAATGTGGTTGGCGGCTGCTGCGGCACCAGCCCTGCGCATATCGCCGCTATCGCAAAGGCGGTCGCCGATGCGAAGCCGCGCGCGATCCCGTCGCTCGAAGCGAAGACTCGTCTCTCGGGCCTCGAACCGTTCGTGATGGCGGCCTGATACAACGGAACCTTGATGACCAATCTATCCTCAGCCCGCTTCGTCAATATCGGCGAGCGCACCAACGTTACCGGCAGCGCCGCGTTCAAGAAGCTGATCCTCGCAGGCGACTACGCCAAGGCGGTCGAGGTCGCGCGCCAGCAGGTCGAGAACGGCGCGCAGATCGTCGACGTCAACATGGACGAGGGGCTGCTCGACGCCGTTCACGCCATGACCACCTTCCTCAAGCTGATCGCCGCCGAGCCTGACATCAGCCGCGTGCCGGTGATGATCGACAGCTCCAAGTGGGAAGTGATCGAGGCTGGCCTCAAATGCGTTTCGGGCAAGCCGATCGTCAATTCGATCTCGATTAAGGAGGGCGAGGGCCCGTTCCTCGAGGCGGCGCGCAAATGCATGGCCTATGGCGCGGCGGCGGTGGTCATGGCCTTCGACGAGACCGGCCAGGCAGACAGCAAGGCGCGCAAGGTCGAGATCTGCAAGCGCGCTTACGACCTGCTCACCGGCATCGGCTTTCCGCCAGAAGACATCATATTCGACCCCAACATATTCGCCGTCGCCACCGGCATCGAGGAGCATGACCGCTACGCGCTCGATTTCATAGAGGCGGTGGCCGAACTGCGCAAACTTTGCCCGCACGCGCATTTTTCGGGAGGACTTTCCAACCTCTCGTTCTCATTCCGCGGCAACGAGACGGTGCGCCGCGCGATGCATTCGGTGTTCCTCTACCACGCGATCCCCGCCGGGCTCGACATGGCGATCGTCAATGCCGGGCAGCTTGACGTCTACGATCAAATCGACCCGGCTCTGCGCGATGCGTGCGAGGACGTGATCCTGATGCGTCGCCCCCTCGCGGGCAGCGAAAATCAATCTGCGACCGAGCGGCTGATCGCGCTTGCGGAAAGCTTCAAGGGCAGGGACGAGCGCGCCGAGAAGGAAGCCGAGGAATGGCGCAGCTGGGAAGTGCGCAAGCGGCTCGAACACGCGCTGGTAAAGGGCATCGATGCGCACATCGTCGACGATACCGAGGAAATGCGCGCGGCAACCTCGGCAGCGGGCGGCCGACCGATCGAGGTGATCGAAGGCCCGCTGATGGATGGCATGAATGTCGTTGGCGATCTGTTCGGTTCGGGCAAGATGTTCCTGCCGCAGGTGGTCAAGAGCGCGCGCGTAATGAAGAAGGCGGTCGCACACCTCATTCCCTTCATCGAGGCGGAAAAGCAGCCGGGAGCGAAGGCCAAGGGCCGGATCGTCATGGCGACGGTCAAGGGCGACGTTCACGACATCGGCAAGAACATCGTTGGCGTCGTGCTCCAGTGCAACGGCTACGAAGTGATCGACCTTGGCGTCATGGTTCCCTGGTCGCGGATTCTCGAAGCCGCCAACGAGAATGATGCCGATATCATCGGTCTGTCCGGACTGATCACGCCCTCGCTCGACGAGATGGTGACGGTGGCCGAGGAAATGCAGCGCGCCTGCCTTGCCATCCCGCTACTGATCGGCGGCGCGACCACGAGCAAAGTCCACACCGCGCTGCGGATCGACCCGGCTTATGATGGACCGGTGATCCATGTGCTCGACGCCAGCCGCGCGGTCGGGGTCGCTTCCCAGCTCCTGTCGGATACGCAGGCAGAGGGTTTCAAGGCCGCGACTGCGGATGAATACATCAAGGTTCGCGAGACGCGCGAAGGCAAGGGCCAGTCCGAGCTGCTGCCTCTGGCCGAAGCCCGCGCCAATGGCTTTGTTGCCGACATGGCGCTCAAGCCCGGTGCGCCCGCCAAGCCCGGCCTCCATGTGTTTGCGAACTGGGACCTCGCTGACCTGCGCGAGTGCATAGATTGGACGCCGTTCTTCCGCGCCTGGGAACTGGCAGGCACTTATCCTGCGATCCTGAAGGACGATGTGGTTGGCGAAAGCGCCTCGGCACTGTTCGCCGATGCGCAGGCCATGCTCGACACCATCATTGCGGAGAAGTGGCTGACCGCAAAGGGCGTCGCCGCGTTCTGGCCATGCCGCCGCGAGGGCGATGACATTCGCCTCGACGACGGCACTCTGCTCCCTTTCTTGCGCCAGCAGGTCAAGAAATCGCGGGACCGCGCCAACTTCTGCCTCGCCGATTTCATCGACCCCGCAGGCGACTGGATCGGCGGCTTCGCGGTGGGCATCCACGGTATCGAGCCGCACCTCGAACGCTTCAAGGCGGCGCACGACGATTACAACGATATCCTCCTGAAGGCTCTCGCCGACCGGCTCGCCGAAGCCTTTGCCGAGCGGCTTCACCAGCATGTCCGCACCGACCTGTGGGGCTATGCGCCCGGCGAGCAACTGACCAACGAGGCGCTGATCCGCGAAGACTATCGCGGCATCCGCCCGGCACCGGGCTATCCCGCCTGCCCCGATCACAGCCTAAAGCCGATCTTGTTCGAACTGCTCGATGCCGGGACCAACGCGGGCATAACCCTGACCGAAAGCCAGGCCATGCTGCCCACATCGGCAGTCTCCGGCTTCTATTTCGGACACCCGGAAAGCCAGTATTTCGGGGTGGCGCGAATCGGGCGCGACCAGCTGGAGGACTATGCCGCAAGGCGTGGAGAAGAGCTGGCCAGTGTCGAACGCTGGCTGCGGCCCAATCTCGATTGACCGGCAAGGTCTGCTGTTGCAGGCTCTGCCTCAAAGAGATTGGGGAGAGCAGACATGACGGATGGAAATGACAATGCGCTGAGAGTGCCGGAGCGGGTCGTTCCTGTCCCCGCCCATGCCAGCGAGCAGGCAAAGGCCGTGCTGTCGCAACCTTTCCCGCCCGCGACCGTCTACCCGCCGCTCGACGACAATGCCGGCTGGAAGCAAACCATCGCGATGCGCGAGGAGTTTCTTGCCCAAATGCTGGCAGGTCGGCTCGGCGATTTTGCGCACACGCTCACCGAGTGGCGCGAGGATGGCGCGCTCGCCTACGACATCCGGCCCGAGGGTTGGAGCGAGAAGGACCGCCGCGTCTACCTTTACATCCACGGCGGCGCGTTGATCATGGGCGCTGGCGAGAATTGCAAAACCATGTCGCTCGGCGCCGCGAAAAACCACAACGTGCGGGTCGTCACGGTCGATTACCGGATGCCGCCCGATCATCCCTATCCTGCCAGCCTCGACGATTGCATGGTGTTCTACAAGGCGCTGCTGCGCGACTACAAGCCGCACGAAATCATCGTCGGCGGCGGATCGGCGGGTGGCAACCTCGCCGCTGCCTTGATCCTGCGCGCGCGTGACGAGGGACTGCCCCTGCCTGCCGCCGCGATCCTCCAGTCGCCCGAACTCGACCTCACCGAATCGGGCGACAGCCACCAGACCAATGCCGGGCTGGACGCGATGGGCAGCCTGATGGCTGCAAACCTGCTCTATGCCGGCGGGCACGACCTCACCCACCCCTACATCTCGCCGCTGTTCGGCGACATGACCAAGGGCTTTCCGCCCACCTTCCTCTCAACCGGTACGCGCGACCTGTTCCTTTCGAACACGGTGCGAATGCACCGCAAGCTGCGCAACGCAGGCATTCACGCCGAGCTTCACATCAAGGAAGCCGCGCCGCACGCCGGGTTGGGCGGCGGGCCGGAGGACCAGGAAATCGAGATTGAGGCGCGGGGCTTTGCCGATGCCCGCTGGGCGGGGCGCTAGAAAGGCCTAAGCTGCCTCGGCCAGCCCCAGTATCCGCGCGCGCGATTCTTCGGTGAAATAGTCCTCCGGAACCAGTTCGGGTCCGCCCAGCGTGGCGAGGCCATACATCCGCAGCGTGGGGTCCGCTGCGGCGCGGCGGGCGAAATCGGCCCGGCGCGCTTCTGCCTCCTCGCCGAACTCGACTTCCAGCCGCGACATGACCTGCGCGGCAAAGCGCAGGCGGCGCAGCCGTTCGTAGCGTTCCTCGCCATAAGGCTTGAACGCCACGCCGCTCCAATCGTCCGAACCGAGCAGGATATCGCTGACGATCCGCACGTCGCGGTAGGTGATCGACAGACCCAGCCCGAGGATCGGGTCGTTCCACCCGCCTGCGTCGCCGACCAGCACGAATCCCTCGCCAAACGGCTCATCGGTCCAGGCATCGCTGTTGTGGTAGGAAAGCAGGGGGCCGGCAGGCTCGCCCTCGACGATCGCACGGTTCCTCGGTGAAGACCGGAAAGCGAAGGCATCGAGGAACTTGCGCGCGCCTTCCGGCCCGGCAAAGCGCTTGGCCTCCTCGATGGGATAGCCGCCATAGACGCGCACTCGCCCGTCGCCCTGTGGGAAGGCGAGGAAGTGAAAGTCTCCCTCGGTGCCGGTCGCCTGGACAAGTTCGTCCCAATCGTCGACACCCTCGACCAGCATGCCAGCAAACCAGTGGTGCGGCTCGTCGCGGTGAAGCGTGATGCCTGCGGCCTTGCGCACCATCGACATGCGCCCGTCCGCCCCGACGACCAGCCGCGCGGTTGCGACGTGGTCGCCCGAAGCATCGCCGAAGCGCACCCGAGGCGAGTTTCCAAGAACCACCTCGTTGACGCTCACCCCGCGCCGCGCAACCGCCCCCGCAGCGCGTGCCGCGTCGAACAGCGTCTGGCAGTGATGCGGGTGGCCGATGCACAGCGGGCCGGGCACGTCGGGCACGAACATGCCAAGGTCCATCGCCAGCTTTTCCGCTTCGGCAGGATCGTGGCCCTTGCCATAGCCAATGTGCCTGGTCAGGTGGTGGCCACCGGCCGCCATCAGCGTGTCGTAGAGACCGAGGCGCTTGGTTTCGGCAACACCCCAGGGCGAAATCCATTCGCCGCGCACGCGGTCTTCGTAAACCGTGCTCTGCTCCAGCAGCAGGACGGAGCGCCCGGCCCGCGCCATCACCGTCGCCAGCGCAGGGCCGCCAATGCCGCCACCCACGATTATAAGGTCAAAGTCGGCCACACTGTCCCTCCCTCGGGTCGCGGGCGCAATCAAAGCGGATTGTCGAGCTTGATAATCGCTTCGTCGCTCTTTCGCTGCGTCGTCTTCAACTGGCGCGGTGCTTCGAAGCTCGCGAGCACCGGCTTGTCCCGGCCATAGATGTCGCCGAACTGGCGCAAGGTGCCATCGATGTCCGTGCCCATCGTGAAATAGGTCAGATAGACCGGGAAAGTGCGGGTCATCTGCACCTTGGTGTACTTGCGTGAGGTGGAGATCGCGGCCGCTTCGGCAGCGGGCATCTTCGCGCCCAGGATCGCCATGGTCATGCCCAACTCGACCGCCCGCTCGGTGCGGATGCAGCCATGGCTGTAGGCGCGGACCTCGTGATCGAAATACTGCTTGCTTGGCGTGTCATGCAGATAGATCGCATGCGGATTGGGCATGTCGATCTTCATCAGGCCAAGGGCATTGCTAGGTCCGGGCTGCTGGACCACGGTAATCATGCCGTTCTTGGCCTTGCTTACCTTATAGTTTTGCGCCTTCGCCCGCGCCGGATTGCCAAGCAGCTGCGCGCCCAACCCCTCGCCCTTGACGATTGACTGCGGCACCGTCCACGTCGGGTTGAACACCACCGCCGTCACCGTTTCGGCTAGCTGCGGCGTGGCCGTGCGGCCCGGCTTGCCAACGACCGTGCGATAGGTGCGGATGTTCCTGCCCTTGACCGCGAGGCGAAGCTGGAATTCGGGCACATTGGTCATCAGGTAGATGTCGCCCAGATCGCGACGGAGCCAGCGCCAGCGATCCATGTTGGCGCGGATGATCGCGCGTCGCGCGTGTTGTTCCGGCGAGGTCTGTGCCAGCGCGATCTTGAGCGCACCATAGTCGGCATGCGACGGCGCAAGCGACGCGAGCACCCCGGCCACGTCGCCACGGGCAAGCGCATCGGCCATCAGCTTGTCGGTCGGCATGTCATCCTGATCGGGATCGACCGCGAACCACTGCACTCGTGCGCTCATCGGGGTGCGCCCATCGCGCAGGTCTTCGGCAAGCCAAGCGAACGAATTGCTCGCAGCCTCGTCGAGCGCTAGCCCCGTCCCCTTCGCCATGGCTGCACGCAGCAGGTCGGGACGGTAGTCGGCAGGAAACAGGCCTTCGCGCTCGATCCCCTCGATGACAGCCAGCAAGGCGCCCGCATCGCGATAGGTCCAACTCCTGACCGGCTCGACCACCGGCTGCGGCTTGGCAGAGGGCTCTACGGCGGTCGGCGCAGTCGCAGCATCAATCGCGTTGGTCGTTGCGGTGGGCTGGGCGAGGCTCGGTGCTGCGACAAGAACCAGCAGGCC
>JAURNJ010000346.1 GCA_030830245.1 Novosphingobium sp.
ACGGCGTCGTCTGGCGCGAGGAGCAGAGCGCGACCACCGAGGCGTGCAGCCCGGACTATCCCGACTTCAACCCGCAGGGCTGCCAGAAGGGTTGCGGCTTCCATCACGCGCTCGTGAGCCCGGACCGCGTGCTGCATCCGCTGCGCCGCACTGGCGGCCCCGGTGAATTCGAACGAGTCGGTTGGGACGAGGCGCTCGACGACATAGCCGCACGGCTTGGCGCTATCATCGCCGAAACGGGCGGCGCCAGCGTCGCCTCCTACCTCGGCAACCCGGCAAGCTTTGCGACGCTCCATCCAGCCTATGTCACCGGGTTTCTGCGAGCGTTCGGGAGCGACAGGAAGTTCAACTCGCTCCATGTCGATACGGCTGCGAAGAACCTCGCGATGGAGCTCACATTCGGCAATCCTTACCGCTACACTTTTCCGGACCTGGAAAACTGCGATTTCCTGATCATCATCGGCGGCAATCCGGCTGTGTCCCACATGTCGCTGATTTCCGAACCGCGCGCCATGCAGAAGCTCGATGCGATCGCCGCGCGAGACGGGATCGTGGTCGTGGATCCGAGGCGGACCGAGACGGCGGCGCGCTACGAGCACCTGCCGGTTAATCCGGATACCGATGTGTGGCTGGTCACCATGCTGTTGCAGACAGTCTTCGCGGAGGGGCTGTTCGACGAAGCCTCGCTGGACGCCGTGGCTGGCGGATGGCGGGAGTTGCGCGATGCGGTGATGGCCGTCGATCCGGAAAAGGCTTCGGCCATTTGCGGGGTCGATGCCGAAGTCGCGCGGGACCTGGCCCGCCGTTTCACTGCTGCCAGGACGGCGGCCAGCTACACCCGGCTCGGCACCGGTCGCGGCAGCTTTTCGACGCTGACCAACCTGCTGATCGAAGCGCTGAACGTGGTCACCGGCAGGCTCGGCCAGCAGGGTGGATGGGTTCTCGGGCAAGGCGCCATCGAACTCTTCAAGGCGAATCCCAACCCCTATGGATCGCAGCGCTCTCGCGTCGGTGATCTGCCGCTGATTATCGGCATCGCACCAGGCGGTTCGCTGGCCGACGAGATCACGACGCCGGGCGAGGGCCAGGTCCGCGCGCTGTTCGTCGATTCCGGCAACCCGGTGCTTTCCCATCCGCGCGGCGACCGGCTTGAACAGGCGCTGGGCGGGCTGGAGCTGATGGTCTCGCTTGATCTCTATGTGACCGAGACCAACCGCTGGGCGCATTATATCCTGCCATCGACAAGCTTCCTCGAGCGTCCGGACCTGAACGAGCTGTGGGCCGCCAACGCGCCACGGCCATGGATCCAGTACAGCGATGCGGTAATCGCGCCGCAGGGCGAAGCCCGCAACGAATTCGATATCTATGCCGGAATTCTCGAGCGAATGGGCCTGACGTCACCGCTGGCGATGATGGGAAGCGAAGCGTGCCCGGACCCGGACCCGATCGAAGCGGGCGATGCGCTGTTGCGCTCCGGCCCCTGGGGCGACCGGCTGAGCGTGGCGAGCCTGCGCGACGAGCATCCGCATGGATACCGGTTGCGTGACACGGTCGATGCTTCAGCGACGCGTGGCCTGATCGGCTTCGAAGATGGCAAGGCCCGGCTGTGGGGCGATGTCCACGCCGGCGAATTCGAACGCCTGCTCGCGCAATCGTCCGACGCGCCGGGTGAGGGCATGCTGCGCCTGTTCGGCAGGCGGCGTCTGCAGTCGCTCAACAGCTGGATGCACAATTCCGAGAGGCTGACACGCGGCTATTGCCCGATGCTGCAGATCCATCCCGACGACGCTTCCAGACTAGGCGTCAGAGACGGGGTAGACGTTCGCGTTTCCAGCACTTCGAACCAGCTCGTCGTCACCGCAGAGGTGACCGACGAGGTCGTCCCAGGTTCGGTCTGCTACCCGCACGGATGGGGCCACGACGGCAGCTGGAGCCGCGCCAACGGTCTTCCCGGCGTCAATATCAACCTGCTTGCTTCCGACGATCCGAGCGACTGGGAGCAGGTCTCGGGCATTTGCCTGCTGGACGGAATCCCTGTTCGCATCGTCCCGGCCTGACCTAGGCTCGCAAGTCGGCCCACTCGGGACGCTGGTCGAATTTGGCCGCCACATAGGAGCAGGTGGGATCGACCCTGAAGCCCTGTTCCCGGGCGTCGCCGATCAGCGCTTCGACCAGCAGGGCCGCGACGCCACGACCACCGATTTCGGGGGGAACGAGCGTATGTTCGGCAACACGCACGCCATTTCGCTCGACCCAGGTCAAGCGTCCCACAGAGCCACTGCCCGCGACATGTGCGTAATATGTGCCCCGTCCGTCCTCTTCACTGCGGGTGATCGTAACGTCGCTCATCGTCTCTCCCGAACTTGACGGAACCGCCCTGTGGTCGCACCACTGATATGGCCATGCTTTTTCATTCCGACAATGCCGCCTCGGTTCATCCAGAGGTCTGGCGCGCCATGCAAGCCGCCGACGAGCCTGACTTCTCCTATGACGGCGATGCGCTGAGCGCGCGGCTGGACGAGGCGTTTTCCGCAATGTTCGACCGGGAATGCGCTGCATTGTGGGTGGCGACGGGAACGGCGGCGAACTGCCTTGCGCTTGCTTCGATGGTTCCGCCCGAGGGCGCTGCCGTGTGTCATCGCGACGCGCATATCGAGGGCGACGAATGCGGCGCGCCGGGATTTTTCCTGCATGGAGCCAAGCTGCTGCCGGCTGGCGGGGACGGCGCCAAGCTGACCCCGGAGACGATTGCAGCCGTGATCGATCCGATTCCCGACGATGTTCATCGCGCCCAGCCGCACGCGGTCTCGATCACGCAGGCGAGCGAGCTGGGCAGGGTTTATGCGTTGGCGGAACTGGATGCGCTGTCGGGTTTCGTGACGGAGCGTGGGCTTAAGCTGCATGTCGACGGGGCCCGTTTTGCTAATGCCGTCGCCCATCTCGACTGTGCGCCGGCAGAGGCGTGCAGCGGTGCCGACGCGCTCAGCTTCGGCTTCGTCAAGAATGGCGGTATGGGGGCGGAGGCGATCGTCTTCTTCGATCCCGCTGCGGCTGAAATGATCCGCTATCGCCGCAAGCGCGCCGGACACCTTCAATCGAAGGGGCGGTACCTGGCCGCGCAGATTCTCGCGCTGCTGGAAAACGACTTGTGGCTGGAGAACGCCCGCGCAGCGAATGCGGCCGCACAGGAAATAGCCGCCAGCGCGAAGGGCAGGCTCATGCAGCCTGTCGAGGTCAATGAGGTTTTCCTCGAACTAAGCGAGGCTGAGTGCGCTGTCCTGCGGGACCGGGGTTTCGGCTTCTACGCAAGGAAAGGAGGTGCGCGGTTCGTCACGTCCTGGAACAGCAGGCCCGAGCACGTCGCGGCGCTGGCAGGCGCTATCGCATCGTTGTAGCTGGGTTCAGCCGGTGCCCTCGATCAGCTTCTGTATCTCACGGCAATAGGTCGCAATGATGGCCGGAGCGAGGAACCGGGCTCCATGGTTGCGCTGCCAGTCCGCCAATTCGAGCGTGATTTCTGCCCTGTTCCCAAGCAACTTTCCGATTCCGTGCGCAATATCGGTGCTGCTTGCCGGATCGCAGCCAATCGCGAATGACGCGCCGGGGAAATAGCCGTCCACACTTGTGCCCCGCGAATACAGGATCGGACAGCCCGAGAGCAGTGCCTCGACATTGACCATGCCGAAGGTTTCGCGATGCGACGGCATGACGAAGGCCGAAGCACCATTCATCCAGGCCTGGATGGCGTCGGGCTGAACCCGGCCTACCCGGCGGACAAAAGCAGAGGCGCTCCCCGCCTCAATGATCGCATCGACTGTCTG
>JAURNJ010000347.1 GCA_030830245.1 Novosphingobium sp.
AGGCATGGCCGCATCTTGTTGCGAGCGGTGCGGGACGCATTCTCACCACCGCGTCGAACGGGATGTTCGGCAATTCTTTCGCCACCAGCTATGGTGCTGCAAAGGGCGCGATCTTCGCGTTCACGAGAGGGATCGCGCTCGAAGGCGCAGCGCAAGGCGTGCACGCCAACTGCATCCTGCCCAGCGCTTGGTCGCGCCTGACCGCCAAGATCCAGGACCCGTTCGCCACCGATGTGCTCGAACACCGCTTCGGCCCCGAACACATCGCCAATTTCGCTGCCTGGCTGGTTCATGAGGACACGCAGGTGAATGGCGAGGGCTTCATGGTCGGCGGCGGCTGCGCCCAACGGGTGACCTATGCGCTGAGCGATCACGTGGTGCTCGCCGCGCCGGGGCCGGAGGACTGGGCCGAACAGGAACGCGCGCTGATGGAGAGCCCGGTCGCGCCTGCGGGAACGCTGATCGACTCCTTCGCAGCACAGATCGCCGCGCTCGATCCCTCGCTGGCCAGTCAGGCCGAGGCCATGCGCGACGGCGGCATCAACACCAAGGACGGCAAGACAAAGGAGCCAGCCCAGTGACCGGCACGATTTCGATGGAGCGTCTGAAGCGCCTGACCGACGCCATGGACGGCTTTGCGAACGGCGGCAATTATGCCGGGGTGCAGACGCAGATCTGGCTGCGCGGGCACCTCGTCCACGAAAGCTGCCACGGCATGATGGATGTCGAGGCAGGCAAGCCGATGCGCCGCGACGCGATCTTCCGCATCGCCTCGATGACCAAGCCGATCGTCAGCGCGGCCGTTTTGCAGGTGATCGAGGAAGGCAAGCTGCGACTGCTCGATCCGGTGGCGAACTGGCTGCCCGAACTGGCCGAGATGCAGGTGATGAAGGAGCCCAACGGGCCGGTTGCAGAGACGGAGCCGCTCGCACGGCCGATCACGGTGCTCGACCTGCTGACCCATCGTTCCGGCATTACCTATGATTTCAACAGCTTCGGGGAACTGCAGCAGGCGACGGCTCCGCTGCGCGGCGGCGGCATCATCGCAGACATGACCCCAGACGAATGGATGCAGACGCTTGGCGAGACGCCGCTGATCTCGCAGCCTGGCAAGACCTGGCACTACAGCTTCTCGACCGACGTGCTCGGCGTGCTGATCTCGCGGATCGACGGCACCAGCCTGTACGATTCGCTGAGCGCGCGCATTCTCGGCCCGCTCGGCATGAAGGACACGGGCTTTCATGTCGGGCAGGACCGGCGCGAACGCTTTACCGTCGGTTACATGCGCGACGAGGCAGGCAAGTTAAAGGTCCACGATCACCCGGACACATCGTGGTTCGGCAAGGTGCGGCGTTTCGAGGGCGGCGGCGGCGCGCTGGTCTCCACCGCGGACGATTACGCCCGGTTTGCTCGCGCCCTGCTCAACAAGGGCGAAATCGATGGCACGCGAATCCTTTCGCGCAAGATGGTCGAGGCGATGACCCGCGACTGGATCGCGGACCATCAGCGCCCGCCGCATTTCCCGGTGTTCGACATCCTCGGCGCGCACGGCTTTGGCCTCGGCGTTTCGGTAGTTGGGCCGGACGGGCACGATGCCGCGCTCGCCTCACCCGGCAAGTTCGGCTGGCCGGGTGCCTATTCGACGCGCTGGTTCGCCGACCCGAGCGAGGATCTGGTAGCGATCATGATGACGCAGATGTGGTTCGACATGCGGCGCGAGATCGGCCCCGCGTTCGACACGCTGGTCTATCAGGCGCTGGATTAAAAGGCGGGGTTTCTGCCCCGCCTCTCAGAACTCAAACCTCGATAAGCACCGCGCCGCCCTGGCCGCCGCCAGCGCACATCGCTGCGACCCCCAGCCCGCCACCGGCGCGCTTCAGGTCGTTGATCAGCGTGCACAGCATGCGCGCGCCCGAAGCCGCGATCGGGTGGCCGATCGAGCAACCGCTGCCCGCGATGTTCACGGTATCCTCGTCAAGCCCCAGTACCTTGCAGGCCGCGACCGGAACCGAGGCAAAGGCCTCGTTGATTTCCCAGATCTTGATGTCGGTAGTCTTGCGGCCCGTGCGCTCGAGCAGCTTGGTGATGACCTCGATCGCGCCCATGCCCATCCGCGCGGGATCGACACCCTTCGAGGTCCAGCCGATCAACTTGGCGATCACCTCGGAACCGTTGCCCCTGGCCGCATCCATCGAGGCGAGCATCAGCGCGCCCGCCGCATCGTTGACGCCGCTGGCATTGCCCGCCGTGATCGAGAAGCCTTCGATTTCGGGGTGAATGACCTTGAGGCTGGCAAGCTTTTCCATCGTCGTATCGCGGCGCGGATGCTCGTCGACCTTGAACTCGCTCATCGATCCGTCGAACCCGCGCGCCTGTACCGGCACGATTTCGTCGACGAAATTGCCTGCGTCGATGGCGGCGATGGCCCGCTGGTGCGAACGCAGCGCCCAGGCATCAAGGTCTTCGCGGGTCAGGTTGTTTTCCTTGGTCGTGTTCCAGCCGACCGCGATCGACATGTCGAAGACCGGAGCGTCGGGCCGGTCGCGATGCGTCGGCGGCAACCATTGGTTGAAGTCGGCGCTGCCGGGTTCGCGCTGCATCATGCGCGGCATGAACGAGCTGGAATGGACGCCGCCGCCGATCACGAAGCGCTCCATGCCCGAGGCGATCGATCCGGCAGCAAAGCCGACAGCGGTAAGGCCCGAGGCGCAGTGGCGGTTGGTCGCCGCGCCTGCGGCCTGCACCATGCCCATGTCTTCGGCCGCGTAGCGCGCGATGTCGCCGCCGCCCGCCATCGATTCGCCGAGGATCACATCATCGACTTCCCTGGGATCGACGCCGCTGCGCTCTACCGCCGCGCGCAGAACGACATCGGCCAGCTCCTCGGGCGTCGTGTTGGCGAGCGAACCCTTGCGGGCGGTGCCGACGGCGGTGCGCACGGCGCTGAGAACGGCGACTTCTGTCATGGCGGGACTCCTGTGGGTGCCTGTTTGGGCGCATGTGGCACGGCTCGCATGCCGGGATAAAGGGCGAATCGCATTTTGGCCCTCGCCAGCGGCAATATCGCGGCGGCGGACGGATGGCCTAACGGTCGCGCAGCAGCACTTCCTGGGCCGAGGTGGCGAGCAGGCGGCCCTCCCGGTCGAGCAGCCTCCCGCTGGCGAGACCCACCGCGTCCAGTCCTGCGGGGCTGTTCATCTCGTAGAGCATCCAGCCTTCCGCCGCGTGGCGGTGGAACCGGACATTGCCGTCGAGACTGGCGACTTCGGGGATTACGCCGGTCAGCGCCCGCGGCTGATAGGCCCAGGGCACGATGGCGATCCAGTAGTCCTGCAGGTAGGCCAACATGCAGGCAAAGGTGTCGGGATCGCAACCGCCAGCGACGCTCGGCACGCGCAGCCAGACATGCGCAGGGCCGCCGCCAGCAGGGCGCAGCAGCCGTTGCGGATCGACCGGGCGCGCCTCTACAAACTGCATGGGCGAAAGGCGCAGGACTGCATCGTGAATGTCGGCAAAGGCGGGATCGGCGGCGATCTCGGCCATGTCTCTCAGCTTCTCCGGCTCCGGAATCGCCGGATCGAGCGCATCGCGGTGATCAAGCACGCCCTGTTCGGGCGCGCTGGCCGAGCACAGCATCTCGACCAGGGCCTTACCGTCTTGCAAGGCAGTCACCCGGCGCGTCGAGAAGCCGCGACCATCGCGGATCACTTCGACCCGATAGTCGACCGCCTGCCGCACATTGCCGCGACGCAGGTAATAGGCGTGGAGCGATTTCGCGCGCTTGCCTTCGACCGTCGCCATGGCCGCCGCCAGCGCCTGGGCGAGCAACTGCCCGCCAAAAATGTGCCCGCCCTGGAAATCGAGGTCGGAAAACAGGTTGCGGAAGCAACCCGGTCCGGTCTGCTCCAAGCGGATCAGCGATGCGAAATCCTCGGCCTGCGCCGGAGCAGGACCGCTCACGCCCCGGCGTTCTGCCATGCTTCGACCACCGCTCCGGTCGTCGTGAGATTGGCGATCATCATCAGGGTATTGTCCACCACTGCCTTGGCATATTCCTCCGGGAAACCCGCCACGGCATCGACCGGAATGACCAGCTGATAGCCACGGTCGACCACGTCGATCGAAGTGCTCAGCACCCCGAACGCAAGCGACACACCGCTCAACACCACGGTCGTGATCCCCTCGTTGCGCAGCACCTGGTCCAGCGCGGTGCCGTGCATGCAGGAGAGGCCATTGAAGCGCGGCATCAGGATGTCGCCGTCCTGCCATGTTTCTAGAAACGGCGCTGCCCCGGTCGGAGTATTCACCGCATCGCCAGCCCGCTTCTTGCGGGCGGAGCCGGTGAGGCGGGTGTTGCTGCTCGAGCCGAATCCGCCGGGCAGGGAATCGGCAGTGCAATGGAACACCGGTGCGCCTGCCATGCGCGCCGCCGCCGCGATTTTCGCGGCATTGCCAACAAGGTTCACCTTGTTGGCTGCCTCGACCAGCGGCGGCCATGGCCCGTTCGGGCCGATCACACCGGGCTGGACCTCGGTCATGACAAATGCGGCCCTGCCTTTGGCAAGCAGGTCACTGAGTTGCGGTGCGGCCATGGATCTTGATCCTTCTGTTCAGGTCAGTTGAGCTGTCCGCCCGAAACCTCGAGCACGGCGTTGGACATGAACGAGCTTTCCGGTCCAGTCAGGAACAGGGCCGCTTCGGCGACTTCCTCGGGCTGGCCATAACGGCCAAGCTGGTTGATCGCTTCCATCCGGTCCCGGCTCAGGTGCCCGCTATCAATGCGCGGCTGGTTCATCGGCGTCTGGATGACTCCGGGGCAGATCGTGTTGATCCGCACCTTCGGCCCGATGTCGTTGATCAGCGACTTGGCCATGGCGATCACACCCGCCTTGGTCGCACCGTAAATCGAAAGACCGAAGCCCGGACGATAGGCGCCATAGGACGCGAAGTTGACGATGGTGCCGTTACCCGACGCCTGAAGATGCGGCAGCGCGGCACGCACCATGTTGGCGACACCGCCGACATTGACGCGCAGCAGCATGTCCTGCTCCTCGAAAGTGATCTCCTCGATCAGCTTCATGCGCAGGATGCCAGCAGCATTGACGATCCCGTCGAGCC
>JAURNJ010000348.1 GCA_030830245.1 Novosphingobium sp.
GGCGTGCGCGACGACGTCCAGTATTTCCGCAGCCTGTACAACATCGAGCGAGTGGAGGTGCTCAAGGGCCCCTATGCAATGATCTTCGGTCGCGGTGGCGGCGGCGGCATCGTCAATCGGGTCCAGAAAGCCCCGCAGGGCGATGCCTTCGCTGCAAAAATGGCCGCGAGCGTCAACAGCTTCGGCAATTACGACATCGCCGGCGACATCAACGTGCCGGTCAGCGGATCTGCAGCGCTGCGCCTCAATGGCTTTTACGAGCACCTCGAGGGCCACCGCGACCACGTCGATGGGGAACGGTTCGCGTTCAATCCCTATTTGGCGCTAAACCTTGGCGATGGCTGGAGCCTCGGCCTGTCCTACGAATACGTCGATGACGATCGCGTGCCCGATCGCGGCGTTCCCTCGGTCGAATGCGCGGGGACCGGCTGCATTCGCGCACCGTTGACGAGCGCACGCGAGACCTTCTTCGGCGTTCCCGGAATCAACCGGGCCGAGCTTCAGGCGCATATCGCCAAGCTGCGCATTGATGGCAAACTGACCGACTCACTCAGTTGGTCGAGCACGCTGCTTTATGGCGACTACGACAAGTATTACACCAACGTATTTCCCAACGGGGTGGTCCGACTGTCCGACCGCACGGTGGAACTCGATGGCTATCGCGACGACACCGACCGCAAGAATTTCATCGCGCAAAGCAACCTCGTGTGGGACCTGGATCTCGGCGGCCTTGGCAACAAGATCCTGTTCGGGGTCGAATATGGCGATCAGGAAACCGCCAACGCGCGCAATGTCGCCACCACCAAGCCGCGCGTGAACGTTGACGGCTTTGCCTTCCCCAGCTTCGTATTTCCGTTCCCCAACAACACGCGTAGCACCGTATCGGATGTCCGCTTCTTCTCGGCCTATGTGCAGGACCAGATCAGCCTGGGCGAGCATATCGATCTGGTCGGCGGCTTGCGCTACGACCATTTCGAAATCGAGGGCACCAACCTGCGCTCCGCGACCCCCTTCGCGCGCACAGACAGCAAGTGGTCGCCACGCATCGGCCTGATCGTAAAGCCGACACCGGCGCTAAACCTCTACGCCAGCTATAGCCGCTCGTTCCTGCCGCGTTCTGGCGACCAGTTTATCAGCCTCGATGCGACGAGCCAGAACCTCGCGCCCGAAAAGTTCACCAATTACGAGATCGGCGCAAAGTGGGACATCAAGCCCGGCCTCGCGCTGACCGCAGCGCTGTTCCAGCTCGATCGCACCAACACGACCACGCCCGATCCGGTGAACCCGACCGTGACGATCCTGGCGGGCAAGACCCGCACGCGCGGGGCGGAGCTGGGCATCGTCGGCAAGATCGCGCCCAACTGGCAGGTGAGCGGGGGCTATACATATCAGGACGCCCACCTCGACGGCAAGGACTCCATCCGCTTGGCGCAAGTGCCCAAGCACCAGATCGCGCTGTGGAACCGCTATGATTTCAACCGCACCGTGGGTGCAGGCCTTGGCATCGTTCACCAGTCATCGCAGTGGGCAGCCTTGCATAATCCGGGAGTGAGCAACGCGACCCGCCTGCCAGGATTCACCCGGCTCGATGCGGCGCTGTTCATCCATGCCTCGGAGAATGTCGAATTGCAGGTCAACCTGGAGAACCTGCTCGACGAGAAGTATTTCTCGGACGCGCACAACAACAACAACATATCGGTCGGCGCGCCGATGAATGCGCGGCTGACGGCGCGGGTGAAGTTTTAGGGCTTCCTCATCGCCGGGACAGCGCGTGCCGCATCCTCGGGCGCAATCCCGGGGGCGGGCGCGGCGCTGATCGTCTCTTGGCGCAGCATGACCCGGCCCGCGCGCTGGATTGCGCGGACCAACCGGGGATAGACGCCGCAGCGGCACAGGTTGGGAATGGCCGCCTTGATCTCCTCCTCGCTCGGGCTGGCCGTGCGCGCCAGCAACGCGGCAGCCGAAATGGCGATGCCGGGCGTGCAGAAGCCGCACTGAATCGCCTGCTCGGCCACCAACGCCTGCTGCACTGGGCGCGAGCAGTCGTTTGACAGGCCTTCGATGGTGGTGACGAGGCGGCCTTCGCTTTCAGCCATGGTAATCAGGCACGAGCGCAGCGCCTCGCCATCGAACAGCACCATGCAGGCACCGCAATCGCCGTTGCCGCAACCGTATTTGGTGCCGGTAAGGTTGGCTGCGTCGCGCAGCGCCCAGAGCAGGGGCGTCTGGGGGTCCATGCGAAATTCGACCGGGCGCTGGTTGACCGTGAGGCGAGGCATGGCAGAGGCCTAGCCTCTCAATCGCCAGCGCGCAATTTGAGACCAACCCAAAGCGTCCGCGGCGTGCCAAGGTCGATCGAGCCTGCCTGGTTGCGGGTGACGATGCGCTCTCCGGTCAGGTTCTCGCCGCGCAGGACCAGCGAGAAAAGGCCGCCGAGCGGCACCTGCGCAAACATGTCGAGACTGGTCGCGGCGGGAAGCACGTCGGTTTCCAGATCGTCCTCGAACTGCCTGCCGGTATGGCGCAGCGTTGCGGCCAGACGCCAGTTTTCTCGCGGCTGCCAGGCGAGCGTTGCGCTCGCCGCAATCCTCGGCACCTGCGCGGGACGCTTGCCATCGAGCGCGGCGGCAAGCCCGCTTCCTCGAACCTTCGCGTCAGTCCATGCCA
>JAURNJ010000349.1 GCA_030830245.1 Novosphingobium sp.
GGTTCCGGCGCTTGGTGAGCAATCGAGACAGGCTCCGTGGCAACACGGGGCCTTTTTCGTTTCGGCCTACCCGCCGTAAACAAGTGCTTCCGCCTTTGCCAGCAAGGCGCGTTCCTGCGCGCTGGCATCGGGCAAGTCGGCAATCGGCGCCAGAATTTCCAGCGCACCTTCGGGGTCCATCGCCGTAAGCTTCGCCTCGCCCAGCAACAGCCGAACGCGTCGATTGTCGGGCTCCCTAAACAGCTGCGAAGAAAGCCGGCTGCGAGCCTGCTCCACCTGGCCCAGCCGCATCATCGCCTCGGCATAGAGCGTATTGGCAAGCGGCATGTCAGCCAGGCCGGTCTCATAGGGCCGGAGCAAGTCGCGGGCCTTTTCCCAATCCTTGCTGTCGGCAGCGAGCTTGGCTTCGAAATAGAGCAGTTCGGTGTCATTCGGGGCGTTGACACGCGCTGCAGCGACCAGCTTGCGGACTTCCCCGAAACGCTTCAGCTCGGCCAGCGAGACTATGCGACCGAACAGTGCGCTTCGGCTCTCGGGATAAGCGCGAGCAGCGCGCGAATACCATTTATTGGCATCTGCGTGACGGCCTGTCGCCATGGCGACATCGCCACAGACCATCAGTGCATGCAGGTTGCGCGGGTCCGCCCGCACTGCCTTCAGCGCCAGGGTCTGTCCGCCGCGGACATCGCCCTGCCCCATGCGAAAGTGCGCGAAGTCGGCAAGCAGCCGGGCGTTTTGCCCAGGCGCCCGTTGGCCCATCGCAAAGGCCTGCGCTGCCTGATCCGTCTCACCGCGACCGACATGAGCGATCGCGCGAATCCGCCAGGCCTCGGCGCTTCGGTCGGCTGCGACAGACTCGCTGGCGGCATCGAAGCGGCCAAGCATCAGGTTGGCTTCGCAGCGCAGCAGGCGCGCCTGCGCCGAAAGTGGTCCTTTCGCGGCCATCCTGTCCAGCACATCCATCGCATCAGTGGGATTTTCCTGGCCAAGATGCGTTCGCACCAGGGCAAGCTGCGCGACCCGATTTGCGGGATCGTCCTGCAGAACGGACATCAGGTCCGGCCTCGCCTCGCTATAGCGATTTGCTTTCAGCGCCTCGACGCCGCGCGCCAGTCGCTCTTCCGGGCTTGGCGCGCAACCGGCAAGCGTCGTGGCAGCAAGCGCTGCAACAAGGAATAGCGAAGCGGTTCTCATCAGGCTCGCATGTTAACCTTGCTGCGTGAACATTGCGTAAAAGCGGAACTGGCCAAAGCGCGCACCCGAGGCTAAAGGCGCGCGCTTGGAGCGGCGACACCTGCCGCTGGCTGGAGCGCAAAATGGGATTTCGTTGCGGTATTGTCGGGTTGCCCAATGTCGGCAAGTCGACCCTGTTCAATGCGCTAACCGAGACGCAAGCCGCGCAGGCGGCGAACTATCCGTTCTGCACGATCGAACCGAATGTCGGCCAGGTCGGCGTGCCCGATCCGCGCCTCGACAGGCTGGCTGAGATCGCCGGTTCCGCCAAGATCATTCCGACCCAGCTTGGCTTTGTCGATATCGCTGGGCTCGTGCGCGGCGCATCGAAGGGCGAAGGACTAGGCAACCAGTTCCTCGCGAATATCCGGGAAGTGGACGCCATCGTCCATGTCCTGCGCTGCTTCGAGGACGACGACATCCAGCATGTCGAGAACAAGGTCGATCCCATCGCCGATGCCGAGACGGTGGAGACCGAGCTGCTGCTGGCTGACCTCGAAAGCCTCGAAAAGCGCGTTCCCGCAGCCGCCAAGAAGGCGACCGGCGGCGACAAGGAGGCCAAGGCGATGGCCTCCGTGCTCGGCCAGGCGCTCGACCTGCTGCGCGAGGGCAAGCCAGCCCGCCTCACCCAACCCAAGGACGACGAGGAAGCGCGCCTGTTCGCACAGGCGCAGCTTCTCACCGCCAAGCCGGTGCTCTATGTCTGCAATGTCGAGGAGGACTCTGCGGCAGACGGCAATGCGCACTCCGCGCGCGTGTTCGAAATGGCCAAGGCGCAAGGCGCCAATGCGGTGATCGTCTCAGCCGCGATCGAGGCTGAACTGATCGGCATGGAGCCGGAAGAGCGCCTGGCCTACCTTGAGGAAATGGGCCTGCATGAAACGGGCCTCGCCCGGATCATCCGCGCCGGATACGATCTGCTCCACCTCATCACTTTCTTCACCGTCGGGCCGAAGGAAGCGCGCGCCTGGACCGTGCACAAGGGCGCGAAGGCTCCAGAAGCGGCGGGCGAGATCCATTCGGACATGCAACGCGGTTTCATCCGAGCGGAGACGATCGCCTATGACGATTTCGTCGCGCTAGGCGGCGAAAGCGCGGCCAAGGACGCGGGCAAGCTGCGCGCCGAGGGCAAGGAATATGCGGTGCAGGACGGCGACGTGATGCACTTCCGCTTCAATGTCTGATTTGGCTGACTGGCGGCCATATCCCTGACGCGAGAGGTTCAGGCCGCAGTCTGTCCCCCATCCACCGGCATCATGATGCCCGTGATCCGCTTGGCTTCGGAAGAAGCCAGGAAGGTGACCGCATCGGCAATGTCCGCCGGATCGCACAGCGCGCCGTTATCAAGCCAGGCCGCAGCGCTTCGCATGACCATGCCGAAATCGACGCCCTCGGGCGGCGGTCCGGCAAGCATTGGCGTATCGACACCGCCTGGACAGACCGCATTGACGCGGACACCAGCGTTGGCGAATTCGATCGCCAGCGAGCGCGTCAATCCGACCACGGCATGCTTCGAGGCGCAATAGGCGGAGTTGAACGGAACGCCGACCAGACCCGCCGCGGAAGCCAGGTTCACCACGTTGCCCTTGGTCTTGAGCAGATGCGGCATCGCGGCGCGCGTCATGAAGGCCACGCCGTTCACGTTGACTGACATGATGCGAGACCAACGCTCCGGAGTCTGGTCAGCCAGCGCCATCATCTCGAGGACGCCGGCGATGTTGCACAGGATGTCGAGACGGCCAAACCTCTCCACCGCACCGTCAACAAACCGGCCGCAGGCATTGGCATCTGTGACGTCGAGGTTGTGAACGTGCGTGCGAGAGCCCGCCAGTCGGGCGGTTTCCTCAAGGCCTGCAAGATTGATATCACCAATCATGACATGGGCGCCTTCCTGGGCGAAGCGAAGCGCGACAGCCCTGCCAATGCCCGATGCGCCGCCAGTGATGGCCACAACCTTGTTCTCGAAACGCATGAATCACGGTCCTCGTGCAATTCAGATCGACAATCTCAAGACCCTAAGCCCCGCAATCAATCAATCCCTTGCGCGTGAAGACCACGCGATCATTCTCGTCGCGGATCGTGATTTCGCCAGGCGCGCTTTCTGTCTCCGGTCCGGTGGATCGAGCCTTGGCCTGGTCGCGTTGCAGGACAACTGTTTGGGCCAGACCGACATATCTGGACCAGCTCAAGTAAGGCATTTCAGCCGATGACCGGTCGGCGGAAAGTTCGACCAGCTTGCTTTCCAGTATCATCCAGCCCTTCTCGTCCGAAGCGATGAACAGCATCGACGCCTTTGCGCCATTTCCATCGAGGAAATAGCATCCCGCTCCGAACAGGCCGTATTTTTCAAGATCGGAAAAGGTGATCGGCTGCGGCTGGACGGGCAAAACCGGCGGCGTGCTCAGCCGCTCGACTTCCGCAATGGCTTGTGCATCGCTTGTGACGGGTTTGGCCTGGTCTTCCGATGCAGAACAGGCGGCTGACAGGAGCGCGCCCGCCAGAATTATCGAAGCGCGCATTTATTTTCGTCCAAACAGTTTCTCGATGTCTTCATGCGCCAGTTTAACCCATGTCGGCCGGCCATGGTTGCATTGGCCCGAGCGCGGCGTTGCCTCCATCTCGCGCAGCAGGGCGTTCATTTCGGCCACTGATAGGGAGCGCCCTGCCCTCACCGAGCCATGGCAGGCCATTGTCGCCAGCACATGGTCGAGCCGCTCGCCCAGCAAAAGCGCGTCTCCGTTCGCGGCAAGATCGTCGGCAATATCGCGCACCAGCGCATGCGGGTCGCCTCCCGAAAGAACCGAGGGCACCGAACGCACCAGCATGGCCGACGGTCCAAACCGTTCGAGTGACAATCCGTAGTCGGCCAGTTTCCCGGCCTGCTGCTCCAGCCGGTCGCAATCCGCCTCATCGAGTTCAACGACTTCGGGGATCAACAGGGCCTGCGCGGCAGCGATCGCTTCCCCTGCCCCGGCAGCCTTGAGGCGCTCCATCACCAGCCGTTCATGCGCCGCGTGCTGGTCTACCAGCACAAGCCCGTCCTCGGCCTCGGCGACGATATAGGTGCCCGCCACTTGGCCGCGCGCCACTCCCAGCGGATAGGTTGACGCGTCAGGGGCCTCGCCCGTCGCGACTTCCGCACGGGCAGCAGGGCGGGTCATCAAGTCCGCTTCGTAGCTGCGCCAGATTCGCCCGGCTTCGCTCACCCGCGTTTGCGGCGCAGAATGCTCACTCGCGAACAGGGCACCCAGCGACGGCGCGGCAGGAACAGGCTCTGCCTGCCAGCGGGTCATAGCGGACCCCGCGGGTGATTGCGCGCTGCGTCCCCCCGCCGTGTCGAGGGCATGGCGTAATGCGCCTACGATGAAGCCTCGCACGAA
>JAURNJ010000002.1 GCA_030830245.1 Novosphingobium sp.
ATCGGAGTGGAAGCTGTTCTGCAGGAACACCATGTAGTTTTCGCGTCCGGTGAACGAGACACGATAGCCGCCACCCCGGAAATCGACCGTCACATCGTCAGCGAAAAGCGAATCCAGCAGCTCCCAGTTAGCTGTATCCATGCTGCGAAAGTAGCGGTGCTTGAGCAGCTTGAGGTCCTCGATGTCGGACAGCTGTTGCAGGGTATAAGCCATCAGGGGGCCACCCAGTCGCCACCATTGACGTCGAGAATGGCGCCGGTGATTTCGGAAGAATAGTCCGAAAGGAAGAAGTAGATCGCCTTGGCGCAGTCTTCCTCGGGCGGGATGTGGCCGATGGGAACCTCGGATTCGCGTTGCTTGCGGAACGCCTCTCCGGCTTCGCCCATCGAGGTGAACATCGATTGCAGCGGCGCGCCCATCAGCCAGCCCATCGCGGTGGTGTTGATGCGTATGCCAGAGCCGGTGAGTTCGACTGCCATGTGCCGCGTCATCTGGTTGAGCGCGCTCTTGGCCATCGCGTAGCCGCCCTCGTTGGGGAAGGGCTTGCGCGAGGCGAGAGTGGAGACGTTGACGATCGAGCCGGAACCCTGCGCGCGCATCGTCGGCAGGACTGATTGCGTCATCCGCAATGCGCCCGTGGCAATCACGTCAAAGGCCGTGGTCAGCTCTTCGATGGAGTGATGCTCAAGCGGCTTCCAGTCGGGATGGAAATAGGCGGAGTTGACGAGGCCGTCGATCCGCCCCCACTTGTCGATCGCTGCCTTGGCCGTGGCCTGGCAGTCTTCCATTTTCGAGACGTCGCACGGTACGGCAATGGCTTCGCCGCCGTTGGCGGTGATCTCGGCGACGATCGCGTCGATCCGCTCCTTCGATCGCGCGGTGACGACGACCTTGGCGCCTTCCGCCGCCGCGCCGTGGCACATCGCCTGGCCCATGCCAGGGCCTGCTCCAGTTACGATGACGACCTTGTCCTTGAGAATCATGCTGCTTGTGCCTTCTCTTTCGCTATTTCGGCGACAGCATTTGCCGCGCCCCACATTGCGCCCTCGATATAGCTGACGCCGTTGGCGTCGCCGATGACGTGAACTTCATGACCTGCCGCACGGATCGCGTCGGCGAGAGAGGTATCGCCAGTGGCGCCCTTGGCAACAATAACGGTATCACAAGGCGCCTGCTGTGCCGCACCTTCGGCATCGGTCCAGCTCACTGCATCCTTGCTTATGGCAATGCCCTGTGCGCCAGGTTCGAGCCGCACGCCATGTTCGGCCAGCTCGGGAATGAGCCGCATGCGGCGCAGGACCGACAGCCCCTTGCCGAAATTCGGCTGGTCATCGACCAACGTCACCTTGCGTCCCCGCTCGGTCAGGAATTCGGCCAGTTCGAGACCGACCAGTTCGCCGCCTATGATCACCACCCTGTCGCCCAGCGGCATCCAGGCATGGGTCGCCTTGCGTACCAGGTCGAGGTTGGCCGTGGCGCCGGTGGCGGCCCCGACCTTGGTGGCGACACGCGTGAACAGGCTGGTCTTGCGCTTGATCTCCTCGCTTGTCTCGCCGAACATCATGCCGCGCAGGTCGTCGCCGGATAATACGTGGTCATGTTGGTTGCCCGGAATATCGGGCATGCCCCGCACCGCGCCGGTCGCGACGATCACCGCATCGGGCTTGAGCGTGGCGAGGAGTTCCGGTGTCGCTTTCGTCGAAAGGCGCACGTCCGCGCCCGATTCCTCGACCTCGCGGGTGAGCCAGTTCAGCAGCCGCTCGTTCGGCTCATAGGCTAGTGCGGCAAAGCGCAGCGTCCCACCGAGCCTCTCGCGCGCCTCGATCAGGGTGACCTTGTGGCCAAGCGCGCGAAGTCGGCGGGTGGATTCCATCCCGCCGGGGCCACCGCCGATCACCACGATGTGGCGCGAATCGCCGCTCGCCACCGGCCATTCCTCGAATTCCCGACCGGTCTCCGGTCGGATTGCGCAGCGCGTATCGACGCCCAGATAGATCGCGCTGATGCAGGTATAGCAATAGATGCACGAGCGT
The DNA here is from genome assembly GCA_030830245.1 of Novosphingobium sp. Classification (GTDB taxonomy): domain Bacteria; phylum Pseudomonadota; class Alphaproteobacteria; order Sphingomonadales; family Sphingomonadaceae; genus Novosphingobium. The sequence goes on from JAURNJ010000002.1 coordinate 2,034, forward strand.
ACTTCGTCGCGGCGCCCTTCTGTCAGCTTGCGCGGCAGGTGAGGGTCGGCGAGCAGCTTGCGGCCCATAGAGATGAAATCCGCCTCGCCATTGCCGATGGCGCGATCGCCTGCTTCGGGCTCGACCCGGCCCGAGCCGATCACCGGGATCGAAACGGCTTTTTTCAACTGTGCCACGCCCGGCAGGTTCAGCCCCGGCTGGTGTGGGGTGTGCGATTGGGTGTGCAGCTTGGCGTCGCCGGTTTCGTGACTGGCCGAACAGGTGATCGCGTCCGCCCCTGCGGCCTGCGCCACCTGAGCATTGAAGATCGCATCCTCTATGGTGAGACCGCCCTCGCGGCCTTCTTCGCGCAGGTCGAGCTTCACCCACATCGGATAGTCGGGGCCAACCTCGGCGCGCACTGCTTCGACGATTTCGCGCAGCAGACGGGCACGGTTTTCGCGGCTGCCGCCATAGCCATCGGTTCGCGTATTGCCCGCTGGCGAGAGAAAATTGGAAATGATGTAGCCATGCGCGCCGTGGATCTCGACGCCATCGAGCCCTGCTTCCTTGGCTCGGCGTGCACCTTGTGCGAACTGCTGGACGAGCAGGTCAAGGTCTGCCTGTTCGACAATCTTGATCTCGGGAATTCCCATCCCGGCCATACCGGCCATTTCCTCGGGCAGGAAATACTGCGCGAAATTGCCTTTGGGCATGGGCGGTATCGAGGGAGTCCACAGCGGAAGGCCCCATTTCGCGGAGGAATATCCGGCAACCAGCCCGCCCATGTGGAGTTGCGCGGCGATCTTTGCGCCGTGTGCATGGACCCGGTCCGCCAGCTTCCTGAGGCCGGGGATGAAACGGTCCTCCGAGATCGCGGCCTGTTGCCACTGGACGCAACCGACCGGCCAGGCGACGCCGGTTGCGCCAAGGATAATGAGGCCTACCCCACCTTTCGCCTGCTCCTCGTGATAGGCGATCAGCCGCTCACCCGCAGAGCCATCTTCCTCGGCCATCGAAACGCCCATCGCGGTCGTGGCGATCCGGTTCCTGATCTCCATCGTCCCGATGCGGCCGGGCGAGAGCAAGTGCGGGAAGGAATTGGAGGTCATTGCGCTGCTCCGTTTTCAGAACTTGGAGATAACAGCGTCGGCGAACATGGCGAGATTGTCGAGCTTCTCCTGCAAAGGCTGGCTATCGAGTTCGTTCTTGTAGGGTTCGCGAAAACCGATGATGAAATCGGTCACGCCGAGTTCGAGATATTCGCCGATAAGCTCGGGTGTCAGATCGGGCATGAACGGCGCGAACAGGCGGAACGGCTTGTCTTGCGTTCCCAGCTCTTCGCGGAAACGGCGAATGGACTGCGCGATCGGCCTCACGACGTCCGGGCCGCCCCCGGCGACCATGAACCCGTCATGCTTGGCGGCCCGCTTGAACGCCTGTTCCGAATGACCGCCGATGAAGATCGGCAACGGCTTCTTGGGGACCGGGTTCAGCTTGATCGAGCGGATGTCGTAGAATTCGCCGTGGAATTCGAAATAGCCGCCAGCGCAAAGGCCTTTGACGATCTCGATGCATTCGTCGAAACGCTTGCCGCGCTTTTCGAAAGGCAGGCCGAGGACTTCGTAGTCTTCCGGCCATACCGAGAGGCCGACTCCGAAATTGAACCGGTCGTGCGTCAGGGCCGCGATCGATGAGGCGAGCTTGGCCGAATAGACCGGCGGGCGGATCGGCAACTTGACGACATTCATCGTCAGTTCCAGTTTCTCGGTCACGGCACCCAGCGCCGCCGCCATGACGAAGCTTTCGAGAAACGGCTTGTTCTCGAGGAATTCGCGGCTGCCATCCGAGTTGTAGAAATACTTGCTGTCAGATTCTTCGGGATAGCAGATGCTGTCGGGGATCAGCATGCCGGCATAGCCGTTCGCCTCCGCCGCCTTTGCCAGCGGAATGTAATAGTCGATGTCGGTCATCGCCTCGGCGAAGTGGAAGCGCATCCTGGTCCCTCTCGTTGTTTGCGGCAGCAATGGCGCGGGAACCGGGGTCCCCGCACCATGCCTTATTTATCAGGCTAGCACTTCACAAGGTGAATTCCACGTCGATTCCGTAGGTCGCGGGATCACCCCAGATCGCCGTGGCGAAGCCGAGCTGGCCGAAATCGACCGAAC
>JAURNJ010000350.1 GCA_030830245.1 Novosphingobium sp.
GCAGGGCGGCGCGCACCGCGCGCTGGTGCGAGGTGAGCATCACGTCAAGCTGCCAGTGCCAGATTGCGTCGTAATCGGGCGAATCGATTGCGGTGAGCTTCGCCGCACCGGCATTGTTGACGAGGCAATCGATCCTGCCGAAATGCGCCGCTGCCTCTTCCAGCACTGCCGTGATCGCTTCGGGATCGGTGACATCGAGCGCCCATGCGCGCGTATCGCCGCCCTCGGCGCGCACCGCTGCTGCGACTTCCGCCGCCCCTGCGGCATTGACGTCGCTCAGCGCCACTTTCGCGCCCTCACGGGCAAAGACATGCGCGGTTGCCCGGCCGATGCCGCTCGCCGCGCCGGTCAGGAACACAACGCGCCCGGCGATGGAGCGGTCGAGGTGCGGGACAGTTTCACTCATGCGGTGTCTCCTGCCATGACGGCTTCCGCCCGTTCGATGAATTCCTCGACCGACTGGCCCAGGTTTGCAAGCCGCTGGTCTGCGCTGTTGCCCTTGCGGAAGCGGTCGTACAGCTGCTGCACGGCAACGCCGGTGCGCCAGTCGGCAAAGGCTTCGTACCAGCGAAGCCTATCGGGATCGATGCCCATGTGCTCGGCATAAAGCTGCGCGAATACGCGGCTTTCGGGCAGGCCGAGGCTCTCCGCGCGGCGCATGAACCGCCAGTAGGACAGGCAGATGCCGACATCGACCAGCGGATCGCCCAGCGTCGCCATGTCCCAGTCGAATACCGAGACGACCCTGTCCGGCTCGCCGGGCAGGAACTGGCAGTTATCGAGCTTGTAATCGTTGTGGACGAGTGCTGGCGGTCCCGACTGCGGCATTTCCGCCGCGAGCCGCTCCCCCATCGCCTCATACCGCGCGCCGCATTCCTCGGAAGCCACGCGCGTCCAGCGGTCACGCCAGCCTGCCACCTGCCGATCGAGATAGCCCTCCGGCTTGCCGAGATCGGAAAGGCCGACTGCCGCAAAGTCGACCCTGTGCAGGTCGGCCAGCGCATCGGCCATCGCCGTGGCGAGACGCATGCCCAGATCGGGCAAGCCCGCCATCGATTCCGGCGCTTCGCCGAAGATCACCACGCCGCCGCCGCGATATTCGCTGACTACGAAGGGCGCGCCGATCACCTCGGCATCGTCGCAAAAAGCATAGGCGCGCGGGGCGCAGGGCCACGCCCGCCACAGCTTCGAGAGGATCGTGTACTCGCGATGCATGTCGTGCGCGCCCGGTGCGATCTTGCCGAAGGGCGGGCGGCGCAGGACCAGTTGCAGGTCGCCGAAAGCAAGCCGGTAGGTGAGGTTGGCGGTGCCGCGCGGAAACTGCGCAACCTCCATCTGCTCACCGGGCAGGTCCGGCACATGCGCGCGCAGCCACGCCTCGAGCCTCGGCCAGTCCAGCTCGTCGCCCTGACGGATCGCCGCGACTTCGGGCTGGTCGCCCATCACAGGCGGCCGTGCTCCTTCATCACCGCGCCATACTTCTTGTGCGCCGCTTCAAGTCGCCTGGAGCGAGTGTAGCTCGGGAACACGTCCTCGCATGGCTTGACCTGACGCAACAGCAGGCGCGCCATGGTCGACTTGTGCAGCTCAGTCGGCCCGTCGGCGAGGCCGACATGATAGGCATTGAGCACCATGTGAACGAAGGGTGCCTCGTCGGAAACGCCGAACGAGCCGTGGACCTGCAAGGCGCGGTCGGCGATGGCCTTCAGGACCTTGGTCATGCCGACTTTCACCGCCGAGATATCGGCACGCACCTTGTTGTAGTCGTTCAGCTTGTCGATCTTCCAGGCCGTGCGCATCAGCAGCAGGCGGAACTGTTCGAGTTCCAGCCAGGAATCGGCGACCATTTCCTGCACCATCTGCATCTCGCTCAATAGCTTGCCCTTGGTGCGCCGCGAGACGGCGCGCTCCATCATCATGTCGAGCGCGGCCTGCGCCATGCCGACGGTGCGCATCGCGTGGTGGATGCGCCCGCCGCCGAGCCGGGTCTGCGCGACCACGAAAGCCTCTCCGCGATTGCCCAGCGTGTTGGAGACCGGCACCCGCACCTGGTTGTAGCGGATATGCGCGTGTTCCGCCGAAGGATCGAGGCGCTCGCCCCAGCCGCCGATGCCGACATTCCGGATAATCTCGATGCCCGGCATGTCAGTCGGAACGACGATCATGGTGTGGCGGCGATAGGGTTTGTCGTCGGGATCGGTGACGACCATCGCGATCAGGAAGGCGGCGTGCTTCGCCATCGAGGAGAACCACTTCTCGCCCTCGATCACCCAGTGATCGCCATCGAGCGTGGCCTTGCATGTGAATTCCAAGGGGTCGGAGCCGCCCTGCGGCTCGGTCATCGAGAAGCAGGAGAACAGTTCGCCGTCGAGCAGCGGCTGGAGGTAGTCGCGCTTCAGCTGGTCGGTGCCGTAATGCGCGAGAATCTCGGCGTTGCCGGTATCGGGGGCCATGCAGCCGAAGATCATCGGCGCGTTGGCCGCGCGGCCGAGGATCTCGTTGAGCAGCGCCAGCTTTACCTGTCCATCACCCAGCCCGCCCAGTTCGGGCGGCAGGTGCGTGGCCCAAAGCCCCTGTTCCTTCACCTTCTGCTGCAATGGCCTGATCAGCGCGTTGCGGTAGGGATCCTTCACGTCGAACGGGTTGGGCAGGATCAGGCGCAGCGGCTCGATCTCCTCGCGCACGAATGCGTCGGCCCAGTCGAGCTTGGCCTGGTATTTGGGGTCGGTTTCAAAATCCCACATGCGTCAAATCCTCTCGTTCAATTCCGAATAGCTCGCGCGGCGCTTGAGCGTCGCCCCTCTGCTTCAGACGCAGTCGCCCGCCGCCTTGCACGAGCCGATAAGCGCGGTCGGCCCGAGCACGACTTTGCTCGAAAAATCGAATATTGCGGACATTGCGGGTCCGGCTCTCCCTTGCGCTAATCGAGCTTGCTCGTAAGGAAAGCCACCAGTTCTTCCAACCCATATTTGTGCAAGGTGTGGACCGCTTGTGAGCAACAACCAGACAGTACCCGTGATGTCGATTGCCGAGGCCAATGCGCTGCTCACCGCGCCCGATGGCCGCTTTCCGATGAAGCAGATCGTGGTGAATGGCGAAGAGTATTCCGTATTCGAAGGCCTTCCCGAAACCTTCGCGGACCTGTTTGCTGCGACCGCGAAATATGCAGGGCGCGAGTATCTGGTCTATGAGGACGAGCGCGTCACCTTCGATGCGTTCCGGCGCGTGGCCGCCGCCCTGGCGCGGCATCTGGCCGGGCAGGGGGTGAACAAGGGCGACCGTGTTGCCATCGTCATGCGCAACCTGCCCGAATGGTTCATCGCCTACTATGGTGCGGCGCTGGCGGGGGCGATTGTCACGCCGCTCAACGGCTGGTGGACCGGGCCGGAACTGGAATTCGCCTTGGTCGATTCCGGTGCGAGCGTCGCGATTGTCGATGACCGGCAGATGGCGAGCATCCTGCCGCATCTCAATGCCTGCCCTGCGCTGAAACGCGTGCTTGTCACCCGCCACGAAGGCCCGCTGCCCGCTGATTCCCGGCTTTTCCGGCTGGAGGATGTGATCGGCGTGCCCAATGCCTGGTCCGGCCTGCCCGAGGCCCACTTGCCGCAAGTCGACTTCGTGCCGGACGAACCGGTCTCGATCCTCTATACATCGGGCACGACCGGCAGGCCCAAGGGCGCAACTCTCACCCATCGCAACATCTGCTCGGTGGCGCGCGACATGGAAATGCGCGCCGAAGCGGGGCTTATTCAGGCAGCCGAGCAGGCAGGCATGGATGTCGAGGCGCTTCGCACCGCGATGCCGCCGCCCGCGCCGGTACTGCTGATTTCGCCGATGTTCCATATTTCGGGCATCGTCGGCATGTTGCTGCCGCTGCATGTCGGCTGCGCCAATATCCTGATGCGGCGCTGGGATGCGGTGAAGGCGCTCGACATCATCGAGGCGCGCGGCGTCGCCAATCTTTCCGGGCCAAGCCTGGTCTTCTCCGACCTGCTGGCCCTTCCGGACGGCGCACGGCGCATGCGGACGCTCCGCTCGTGCGCTGTTGCAGGTCAGGCGACCCCGGCGCGCCTCGCCGAGGAGCTGCGCGAGGGGGTGCCGCAGATCGGCGTATCGTCGTGCTGGGGGCAGACCGAATGTACCGGCGCGGCAACGACCGGGTCCGGCGCATTGTTTGCGGCCTTTCCGGGCACGGTCGGGCCACGAGTTCCCTATGTAGATATCAGGGTCGTCGATGCCGAAGGGAACGAATTGCCCTGCGGCGAGGTCGGCGAACTGCTGGTTCGCGGTCCCACCGTGATGTGCGGCTACTGGGGCGATGAGAAGGCCACTGCCGAGGCATTGCGCGACGGCTGGCTGCACACCGGCGACCTTGGCCGAATCGACGAGCAGGGCCTCATCTATATCGACGACCGCGCCAAGGACATGGTGATCGCAGGCGGCCAGAACATCTACTGCGCCGAAGTGGAGCGCGTGCTCTCGATGATGCACGAACAGCAGGAAGTCGCTCTATTCGGCGTGCCCGACGAGCGGCTGGGCGAGCGCGCCATCGCCGCCGTTACCCTCAAGGCGGAAGCCGTGGGCGCAATCGATGAAGCCGCCGTGAAGTCGCACGTGCGCGCGCATCTCGCCAGTTACAAGGTGCCGCTCGAAGTGCGCTTCGACCTCGGTCCGTTTCCACGCAACGATCTCGGCAAGATCAACAAGGCGCAGCTTGTGCAGCGCTATTTCGAACTTGCGCCCGCAAACATCTCGTAACGAAAGGTAATTTCCTCATGCCCATGCCCAAGGATATCGGCATCATCGACTTGATGCTCGGCATTCCCGTCTCGGCGGACAACTCCGAACAGTACGATTTCATCAAGAAGAACCTGATGGACGCGCAGAGCAAGGAATTGTTCAAGATGCCCGTCCAGTACATGTTCAAGGACATTCCGCGCACTGAAGTCGAAGGCGATAAGGTGGACTGGACTGTCGCGCAAATGGACAAGCACGGCATCGAAAAGGCGATGATCGGCATCAGCGCCAGTCAGGGCCCGGCCCGCACCGAGGCGGTTGCGCGCTATCCCGATCGCTTCCTCCTGAGCTATGAGTGCGATCCCAACAAGGGCATGGAAGATGTGCGCACGATCCGCCGCCTCAAGCGCGAGCACAATATCGTCGCGGTCACAGCATTTCCGGCAGGCATGCACCCGCAAGTGCCGATCAACGACAAGAAGCTCTTCCCGATCTATGCGACCTGCGTCGAGGAAAGCCTGCCGTTCTTCTGCACCACCGGCATCGCGGGCCCTCGAATTCCCTCCATGTGCCAGCGCACCGACCTGATCGAGGAAGTCGTCTGGTTCTTCCCCGAACTGAACTTCGTGATGCGGCACGGCGCAGAGCCTTGGGATGCGCTGGCGGTCAAGCTGATGCTGAAGTTTCCCAACCTCTATTATTCGACCAGCGCCTTCGCGCCCAAGCACTACCCCAAGTCGATCATCAACTATGCGAACACGCGCGGCGCGGACAAGATCCTCTACGCCGGCTACTTCCCCATGGGCATGAGCCTGGAGCGGATCATGTCGGACATGGAAAACGTGCCGTTCAAGGACGAGGTGTGGCCCAAGTTCCTGCGCGGCAATGCGCTGAAGCTGTTCGGCCTGGAGGACAAGTAAATGGCAACCTTGGCGCAAGAGGCGGCACCAGCCGATCTCGAAGCCTTCCGCGCCGAAACGCGCGCCTGGCTTGCTGAAAACTGCCCGCCCGGTGCGCGCAACCTGCCGCAGCAAATGGACGCAAGCTTCTGGGGCGGGCGCAACCCTGTCTACCCCAGCGAGGACCGCAAGCTGTGGTTCGAACGGATGGTAGCGCGCGGCTGGACTGCGCCGACCTGGCCGAAGGAATATGGCGGCGGCGGGCTGGATGCGGCGCAGGGCCGCATTCTCAAGCAGGAAATGGCGCGCATCGGGGCGGTTGAGCCCCTGCAGAGCCTCGGCCTGATGATGCTTGGCTGGGCGATCCTCAAGTTCGGCACCGAAGAGCAGAAGCTTGAGCATCTCACCAACATCACGCAGGGCAAGATCCGCTGGGCACAGGGCTATTCGGAGCCGGGCGCGGGGTCCGACCTTGCCAGCCTGACCACGCGCGGCGAGGATCGCGGCGACCATTTCGTGGTCAATGGCCAGAAGATCTGGACCACCTACGGCCACAAGGCGGACATGGTCTTTACCCTCGTGCGCACCGAACCCGATGCGCCGAAGCACCAGGGCATCAGCTTTCTGCTGATCGACATGGACCAGCCGGGCGTGAATGCCAAACCGATCAGGATGATCAGCGGCAACGAGCATTTTGCGCAGACATTCTTCGACGACGCCATCGTCCCTCGCGCCAACCTGCTTGGCGAACAGGGCAAGGGCTGGGATGTCGCCAAGTACCTGCTTACTTTCGAGCGTTCCTCGATGGGCCAGTCGCTTGGCGGCGGGCAGGGCAAGACGATTGCCGACATTGCGCTGGAAAACATGGGTCGCGAAGGGCTCTCGCGCGAACCCGGACTGCGCCGCGAAGTTGCTGAAACCATGATGGAAACCTGGGCGATGAATATCGCTGGCGAGCGCATGTTCGATGCCGGCAAGGCAGGCAGCCTGTCGCCCTTTTCGCCCAACGTGATGAAGCTTCTCGGCACGGAACTGGCGGCGCGGCGCACCCGCCTTGCCATGTCGCTGGGCGGCTTTGACGATCTCGCGCGCGACGGACAGGCCACTTACGACTGGTTGCAGGCACCTCCCAATTGCGTGGCAGGCGGATCGAACGAAGTGCAGCTGAACGTGCTCTCGAAGCGCGCGCTTGAATTGCCGGAGTACAAATAATGGCGCTGGTCCTATCGCAAGACGAGGCGATGCTCGTCGATTCCACGCGTGGGTTGCTCTCGCGCGAGGCGCCGGTCACCGCCTTCCGTGCGCTGCGCGATAGCGGCGCCGAATTGGCTTACGAACCCGCATTGCTGGCGAAACTTGCCGAGAACGGGCTGGTCGCGCCCAATGTCCCCGAAGCCGATGGCGGCCTCGGTCTTGGCGCGGCGGCTGCCGGGCTGGTGCTCCAGCAGGCGGGCCATGTGCTCGCTGCCGCGCCGCTGCTGTCGGCGGCGATCAGCGCCGCATTGATCGCGCGTGCCGGAGACGAAGGTCATCGCGCCGATCTGCTCGGTCCGATCGTGGCAGGCGAGCGAGTGGTCGCGCCCGCGCTTGAAGAAGGCGTCCGTCACGATCCGCGGAGGCTGGAGACCAAAGCCGCGAAATCGGGCGAGGGCTGGAGCCTGACTGGTGCCAAGACCGCCGTGATCGACGGTTTCGCAGCCGACGCCTATGTCGTGTCAGCTGTCGCTGATGGCGTTCCTGCGCTCTTCCTCGTCGAAAAGGGAGCGGGTGGGCTTAACGTCGAAAGGTTCGTCGCAGTCGATAGCCGCAACTATGCCAAGCTGACTTTCGCGGCGACCCCGGCAACGCGCCTTGGGCAGGGCGATGCCAGCGCCGCGATTGCCGCAGCGCTCGATCTCGGTCGCGCGCTGCTGGCGGCGGAACTGCTCGGCGCTGCGGACGAGGCCTTTGCGCGCACGGTTTCCTACCTCAAGGAACGGCGCCAGTTCGATCGCGAGATCGGCACCTTCCAGGCATTGCAGCATCGCGCTGCCCGGCTCTATTCGCGGCTCGATGTGGCGCGCGGGGTCGTGCTCAAGGCTCTTCGCGCCATCGACGAAGGCGATGCGGACGCTACCTGGCTTGCCAGCCTCGCCAAGGGCACGATGACCCGACTCGCTCGCGACGTCATGATGGAAGCGATGCAGATGCACGGCGGCATCGGCATGACCGATGACTTCGACGTGGGGCTGTTCGTCAAGCGCGCGCAGTCGGCTGGAGAGCTACTGGGCGACGATCATTTCCACACCGAGCGGCTCGCCGCGGGCAAATGGGGGCTATAGGGGGCGGTTAGCCCCCGGCCAGCCCATAGGCTCCCACGGTCGGGATATCGTTTGCAGTGACGACTCCCGGTTTGGCGGCAACCACGCCGGGAATGGCGTTAAGCGCGGGCATGCCGGTGGCGATCATGCCAAGGCCCATGAAATCGGGCTCGTTCCAGTCGGGATCGGGCATCAGCATGAAGTGGTTGCGGATCGTCGGCCTGCCATCCACCTCCATGAGGTAACCGTGGCGTAGCTCGAATGCCTCGCTCCAGTGCTTGCCCTTGAGCCACTGGGTGCGCAGCACGATCAGGTCCTTGCCGTTCACCCACCCGCGCCAGCGCGCATCGACCGCCGTGACCGTGCCCTTGGGGATGAAGGCATAGCCAAGGTCGTTGTCCTCGGTCGCCGGGAACACGTCCATGTCGAAGGTGATCTCGTCGAGCTTGACGCCAAGCCCGTCCGCGATGACTTCGACCGCGTCTGAAAACACCGCCGTGGCCTCTTTCGCTTCGGGCACGATGGTCGGATCGTCGAGCGCCTTGCCGTAGCCGACCTTTATCTCGGTAGTCCACGAATCGTAGTCCGTGCAATCGACCGATTCCAGCATGCGCACCTGATCGACCCGGTCACATACCTGGGTGAGGGCCAGCGCCATCACGTCGGCGAAGCCGGGATTGACGCCCGAGCCATAAAGCGACGCTTCGCCCTTCAGCCCGGCTGCGTGCAACCGCTCGCGCTGCCCGTAATGCATGCCGGTGATGACCGCCGCGGTGGTCACGACATTGATCCCGCCTTCCAGCAGCCGCCCCAGTTCGTCGAAATTCGGCCATTGCGAGGTGTAGCAGCAGGCATCGGGCTTCAGCGCGATCAGCGCGTCGATGTCGTTGGTTGCCTTTACTCCGGTGGGCGTATCGAGCCCGGCAAGCTCTGCTGCATCGGTGCCAGTCTTGTCTGCGCTCCACGCATAGACCCCGACCAGCTCGTATTTCGGGTTGGCGATGATGGCGCGCAGCGTGCGCACCCCGACATTGCCGGTGGTCCACTGGATTACGCGATAGGTCATTGGGGTATCCTCTCTGCCGGTCTGTTGGCGTGTCCGGGCCTTCTTAACTCAAAGTCGCGTCCAAGCCAGCCGCACCGGCGATCACGCCGCAGCCTCGATCTTCCACGCCGGCACCTCGATCCCGGCGGGATCGCGCGCGGCGAATTCAGGAGCCACGGTGCTGGTGCGACGAAGCTGGCGGGTTTCGCGGTCGGCGCGATAGCGGCAGGACCTGTGCATGGTGCAGCGGTTGTCCCAGATCACCAGATCGCCCGCGCTCCAGACATGGGTGAACACGTTCTCCGGGCGGGTCGCGTGCTCAGTCAATTCGCTCAGCAAGAGCCGCCCGTTCGGAACCGGCATGCCAACGATGTGATCGGCGTGGGACGACAGGTAGAGCGTCTTCCGGCCGGTTTCGGGCAGCACCCGCACCAGATCGTGCGTGACCCGGTTTGTCACGGCAGGATTGTCTTCGCGAAAATCGTTGAAGCCGAGGAATCGTCGCGCGGTGGTCGAGGAATGTTCCGCCGCCAGACCCTCGACCAACTCCTTGCGATCGTCGTCGAGACTGTCCCACGCGACGCGCATGTCGGCGAACTGGGTTTCGCCCCCATCGCGGGTCACCGTGATGCCGTAAAGCATAGAAAGGTGCGCGGGCACATGCTTGAACGAGGCATCGGTGTGCCAGAAGCGATTGCCCATATCGAGCAGCCGTCGGCGGTCTTCCGAACCGACCGGCTTGCCGTCCTCTCCGAGGTTGGACACGTTCAGCAGGTCCTTGCGCATCCCGCGCGCATAGTCGCCAGACATTTTCTCATAGCTGTCCAGTTCGCCAAAGCGCGCGGCGAAATCCGCCTGTTCGTCGCCGTCGATGGCCTGACCCGGCAGCACGACGACGCAGTGGGTCTTCATCGCCTCGCGAATGAAGGCGACGTCTGCCTCGCTGGCTCTTGCGGCATCGATTCCCTCGATACGGGCGGCGAAGGCTGGGCTCAGCGGGGTAAGCGTGGGCATCGTCGATCCTCTTGGCCTGAGTGTATTCCATTTGGCCATGCACGCAATGCTTGCGAATCCGAGGGAGTGCCGCCAGCATTGGCGCAAACCACACAGGGAGAGACAAGTGAGCCAAACGAATGCGCCAACTGCCGACCAAATGATCGCAGAGGCGACAGAGGCGACCGGATGGACTGGTGGCGTGGATGCCGGACTGCGCGAAGGGCTGGAGCGAACGCTGATCGGCTTTGCCGAAGCGCCGCTGACCGAGGCTGCCCGCGCCGACGCCTTCAATGCGATGCGCAGCGATCTGGCCACGCGGTTCCGCATCGAGCAGTTCCTTTCAGACAATCCCGAGATTGAGCAGCAGACCATCGAAGGTCCGCTGGTCGTCACCAGCGTGCCGCGTTCGGGCACCACCGCTACGCTGGCGATGCTCGCGCTCGATCCGCGCTTCCGCTACACTCGTGACTGGGAGATCAAGCAGCCCTTGCCGCCGCCAGTTGCTGGCGAGGAGGCCAACGATCCGCGCGCCGTTGCCGCGCGCAAACGAGCCGCCGCGATGGACCAGTCGATCCACCTGCACGATCCCGACGGGCCGGAAGAGGACATGATCGCGATCGCTGCCTACGACATGCGCAGCTATCATGGCCGCTATCCAATGCCGGACAAGTATCTGGACGCCTATATCGAGGACAGCTTCCAATCCACGTACCGGTTCCACGAAAGGGTGCTCAAGCTCCTGCAATGGAAGCGCGGGCCGAACCACTGGGTGCTCAAATCCCCGCCGCATCTTTTCCGGTTCGAAGCGATCGTAGCGCAGTATCCGGATTCGCGCATCGTGATGACCCATCGCGATCCGGTGCGGATGATCGGTTCGGTCTCCAGCATGTATGAGCAGCTCTACGCCTCGATTTGCCCGCCCGGTGCGGTCGACAACGCGTGGATCGGTCGGCGCTGCCTCGATTTCTGGGCGCGCGGCATGGAGATTGCGCTGCGCGCGCGCGACAAGCTGGGCGAGGATCGCTTTGCCGATGTCCACAATCGCGAACTCGTTGCCGATCCTGTGGCAACGCTGGAAAAGCTGTATGACCGGCTGGGATATACCATGGACGACGGCACGAAGGACCGCATCCGGGATTACCATAGCCGCAATGCGCAAGGCGCTCACGGCGAACATAAGTATACGGTTGAGAAGTACGGCCTCACAGAGGCAGAGATCAACAAGGCCTTCGCCGAATACAACGAGCGCTTCCTCAGCTAGCTGAAGGCCCGTATTCCCCTCAGGAGGAGAGCGTGCGCGCCGCGCTGCTCTCCTCGATCACCTTTCCGTTCTCGACGCTCAGCAGCCGTTGCGCCAGAGCGAGGCTCGCGGGGCGGTGGGTGATAAGGATCACGGTGCGGCCCCTGAGCGCCTGCTCGCACGAGGCAATGAAGGCGCTCTCGCCGTCGAGGTCGAACATCGAAGTCGCTTCGTCGAACACCAGCACGGGCGGGTTGGCGAGCAATGCGCGGGCAAGCGCGATGCGCTGGCGCTGCCCGCCCGAGAGGCGCACGCCATGGTCGCCGATCTCGGTGTCATAGCCGTTCACGAGCCCGGTGACGAAATGGTGCGCCTGCGCCAGTCGCGCAGCCTGCTCTATTTCCGCGTCGCCTGCACCTTCCAGTCCGAAGGCGATGTTTGCGCGGATGGTGCCGTTGAACAGCAAGGGGCGCTGCGGAACGAGGCCGAACTGGCGGCGCAGGTGCTGTAGCTGGAGCGTGGTTATGTCCTCGCCGTCGAGGCGGATGGTGCCGGACGAGGGTTCATAGAAGCGCAGCAACAGGTTGATGAGCGTGGTCTTGCCCGCACCGTTGTCGCCCAGCAGCGCGACGATCTGTCCCGCCGGAATGTCGAGATCCACGTTGTCGAGTACGCGCTCGCGCCCCGGATAGGCAAAGCTGATGCCGCGCAGGCTGATTTGGCCTCTGGCCTTGCCGATCATTCCTTCGGCGCTGTAGCCGGGTTCGGGCTCGCGCAGCAGCACGGCCTGGAGCCGCGCCAGAGTGCCGATCGCCAACTGTATCTGCCCATATACGTTGGCAAGATCGCTGACCGGCCTCGTCAGCAGAGCGGCGTAGAACAGGAAGCCGAACAGCTCTGTCGGGCCCATCGCGCCGCCACGCACATTGTATCCTGCAAGAACAAGCAGGAGGATGGCTGCGAACGAGGCGGTGAGGTTTATCGCCGGGCCGAGCACGGCGTTGATGCGGCCCTGGCTTTGGGCGAGAGCCATCGCGGACGCTACCGCTGCCTGATAGCGTTTCGCCTCGATTTCCTCGCGAGCGAAAGCCTTGATCGCGGGCAGCATTTCAAGGTTTTCGTCCGCCAGCGCGACGACCTCGGCTTCCGCCTCCTGGATTTGCGCGGCAAGTCCGCGCAGCCTGCGCCCGATGATCTTCAGGATAAGGTAAAAGGCGGGAACGATCACCGGCACGATCAGGGCCAGAACCGGGTCAATCGTGAACAGGATCACCACGGCCCCGCCTGCGGTCAGCAGGCTCGAAGGGATGCTGGTCAGCGTGGAGGTCAGGAACGAGCTGAGGTGCGACACCTCGTAGGTCATCAGCGCCATGGTGTCGCCCTGCCGGTGGTTCTCATGCCATCCCAGAGGCAGAGACTGGACGTGCCGGTAGATGCGCTCACGCAGGTCGGCGAGAATCCGGTTGGAGACAAGCGTGGAACACAGCGAGCTCAGCCCGGTGACGAGCGCCATGAGCGTAACGGCTGCAACGAGCAGCGCCGCGACCTGCCCCGGCGACTGGCGCGCGCCCTCGAACAGGCCGCCAAGCAGCCGGGCGCCCAGTGCCGGAATCGCAAGCGTTACCGCTGAACCCAGGATCGACAACAGCGCCAGAAAGGCTAGCTGCCGCCTATAGGGAGAGGCAAGAATCAGCAGGTCGCGAAACGGCATTGCCGGGGGCTATGCGATCCGCACCCGAAGGGCAATCAGCCCGCCAATGCGGCGATAACGTCCTCGCTCTGAACCACCCTTGCGATCATGCGCATCTGGTTGTCGACGATGGCGCGATGGGTAGCCATGTCGGATGCGGCGACGCAATCGTCGGGCACCAGCACGTGATAGCCGAGTTCGGATGCGACCATGACATTGCCAGCAACCCCGACATTGACCGAAACTCCGGTGACCACCACCGTCTCGATGCCCATGCGCCGCATCAGCGTATCAAGCTGGGTGCCGACCATGGCGGTCATTCCCGAGGACCGGGGAATCTCGAAATCGCCTTGGTGAAACTCGCAGCCCTCGACATAGGCCTGTGCCGGGTGATCGGGCGGCAGCGGCGTGCCCTTCATGCTCATTGCCGCGATCAGGGTGTTGACCTTCACATCGGCCCGGTCCGGCCGCCCGCGAGCCGGTGTGTGAAATACCGGAGCACCGGCCTTGCGGAACGCGGTCGCAAGTGCAGCAATCTTCTTGGCGATGCCGCGCTCTGTCACCTGCTGGGCCAGAGCCGGAAAGCCTGCGTATTGAGGGTCGACGACAAATTTCTGCATTTCGTGGATGATGAGCGCGGGCTTGCCGGTAATCATGCTATGTCCTCTCCTGAATTTGCGGGGGAGACTAGCCGAATGGCAAAAGCGCGCAACGGGGCTTTGAGTGCGAGTATCATTTTTGGCCTGCTGTTGGCGAGCGTCCCGGCCGGCGGAAAGGAAATGGGCATGTCCACCGAGGATCTGGCGCGCAAAGTCGCGCAGCTCGAGCAACGTCTCGCCGAGGCTGAAGCGCGGCTGGCAGTGCAGAACGTCATCACGACCTACGGCCTTGCCGCCGATACCAATGACATCGCGGCGATGATGGCTTTGTGGAGCGACGACTGCGTGATCGAGATCGACGGCAACGTCATTGCGCGCGGGCGCGCCCAGTCTCGCGGGATCATCGATTCGGAAGTTCACCAGTCGATCCAGCCATACTCCGCGCATGTCATGGGGCCGTTCCGGATCGACGTTGTCGACGCCGACCATGCCGTCGCGACGGGATACCAGACGGTCTATGTGCGCGATGGCAAGCGGGCGGATGGCCAGTCGCAAGTCTGGCGGCAGTCTTTCGGACGCTGGGAAATGCGGCGCACGGATGGTCGCTGGGAAATCGCGCGGCGGCAATCGCGCGCGGTGTCCAATCCAGGCGTGAAGCAAATCGTCGGCCCGGCGCTGCGTCCGCCTGCCAATCCGGCCAATTGACCTATTGTAACCGGCCTGTCTGATCTGCTAGCGGGCTCGTCTGATCGCAATTGAGCTAATTGAAATGCCATGCTCTTGAGTGGGTGCGGCGCAGAAGGGAGCGACCTTTATGGGATTTCCGCAACGCAAGGCGGCAATCGTCGGCGTCTACAACACCAAGCAGGCGCGAATACTTGAGGGCACACCTTGGACTCTCGCTCTCGAGGCGATCCAGGGCGCGCTGGATGACGCAGGCCTCAAGCACAGCGACATCGATGGCCTGTCCTCGATGATGTACGACGCCAGCCTCACCGCTCAGCAGATGTGGGTAGAGCAGCTTGGCGGTCGGCCCATGACCTACACCTCGCACGGCATTGCCGGTGCGCTTGTCACCAAGGCAGCGGCGGCGATCGCGGCGGGCCTGACCAACGTGGTGTGCATCTATTTCGGCAATGCCGGGATGCGCGCCGGCCCCTCGAAACAGCGTGCGGCGCAGGAAGCCGCCCCGGTGGTGCGCAAGGCGCCGCGCGTGCCGGACTGGGACTTCAACGTGCACGGCGCCTACATGTCGGCGTGGTATGCGCTGTGGACGCGCCGCTACATGGACCAGTTCAACGCTCCTTACGAAAATCTCGCCGAATACCCGGTGATCGCGCGCTATCATGCGACGCTCAACCCCGCCTCGATCATGGGCGAGCGCGGCGAGATCACGGTGCAGGACGTGATTGATTCGCCGATGATCTCCTCGCCTTTGCATCGGCTCGATTGCTCGCTCGACAACGATGGCGGTTACGCGATCCTCGTTGCTTCGGCCGAAGTCGCCAAGAACTGCCGCAAGGCGCCGGTCTGGGTGCTGGGCGGAGGCGAAGGCATCTACACCGATTTCTACATGTCGTTCACCAATGACTGGATCAACGACAACGGCCAGTCTGTTCGCCGCGCCAGCGACATCGCCTTTGCCGGTGCTGGCGTTACCCGCGACGACATCGACGTGACGGGTATGTACGACTGCTTTCCGGTGACGATGGCCCGCAACATCGAAGAAATGGGCTTCTGCAAGGTGGGCGAAGGCCACGAATTCATCAAGGAAGGCCACCTGAAGCTCGGCGGCAAGCTGCCGACCAACACCGACGGCGGCCTCCTTTCACACAGCCACTGCGGCAACCCGAGCGGCATGCATGTCGTAGAGGTGGTCAAGCAGCTTCGTGGCGAGTGCGATGCGCGCCAGGTCAAGGATGCAAAGATCGGGGCCGTGCTTTCGCAGGGTTACGCGGTTCACGGCGTCGCTGGCGTCGCCATTCTTGGCAAGGATTGAGGTTCAGGACGATGACACACCAGCCCTATAACAAACCCCTGCCGCAGCGCCTTCCCGAGAACGAGGAGTTCTGGGCCGGCCTCGAAGCGCGCGAGTTCCGCGTGCCAAAGTGCGACGATTGCGGTTACTGGCACTGGATTCCCTATCCGGCCTGCCGCAACTTCCTGTCCACGAACCAGACGTGGACGACGACGAGCGGCAAGGGGAAGGTGTTCTCCTACACCGTGGTCCATCGCGGTCCCGGCGGCTTCCGCGACGATGTGCCCTATGTGCTGGCCATGGTCGAATTCCCGGAAGGACCGCGCAATCCGATCGTTATCGGCACCATGGTCGATGTCGATCCCGATGCCGTGCACACCGGCATGCCGGTCAAGGTCGTCTACGAGGATATCGAAGGCGAGAACGTGACCATCTGGCACTTCGCGCCGGACGATTGACGGGTATGGGAGAGGGGCGACCTCTCCCCGTTCAATCCATGCCTTCGATCAGCTCGATGATGTGCCCATCGGGCGTTTCGAGAAAAACGTAGCAAACCTCTCCGAAACGTTGAGGCTCGCCTTGGCGTTTCGCTCCCGCTGCTTCGGCGCGGGCTAGCGCGGCGTTCATTTCGGGCACATAGAAGCCGATCGGGCCGTAGGAATTGCCGCGTGTGATCGTCAGGACATCCTTCTGGTAAAGGATAAGGCCGCAGGCCTCGTCCGGCGTTTTCAGGACGTGTTCGCGAAAACCCGGCGCGACAATCGGTTCGCTTGCCACCATGCCGAATGCCTCTTCGTAGAAGCGTTGCGTGGCGACTGCGTCGTCGACCGTAATCTTGAAAAAGCCGAGACGCGATGCGGCGGTGGTCATGCTTTCAGTTCCCCTGTTGGATAAGTTCGATGTCGTGCCCGTACGGTGTGCGCAGGATGGCAAAGCGCACTTTGCCCGCAGCCGTCGGTTCCCTGACGACAGAGGACCCCCGCTCGAGCATGCGGTCTAGCACCGCGTCGAGGTCGTCCGTACGCACGCCCAGCGGCCCCCACCCGTTGCCGATTTCGCGCGGCTGGCCGTCTTTCCAGCAACGCAGGATCACGTCGAAGGGATTGTCGGGGGCGGACATGGCGACCTGCCGGAAGTCGGGCAGGTCGAGCACCTGGCCCTGCGACCAGTCGAACACCGCCTGAAAGAAGGCGATGGCCTCTTCCAGATTGGGAACGTGGAGCTTGACGAATCCCGGATCGCAGCGCGGAGTCATGCGCTGCGCTCGTGGAAATCCACGCCCTTTCGAGCCAACAGTCGCAATGCGGCGTCCCACTCCAGGCATCCCGCGGGATCGCGCGGACCGCCGGGCCGGTCGAGCCACTGGCCGAAACCCTTTGCCTGCGCATCGAGAATCTCTTGCGACGGATATTGCAGCTCGCTGCCCGCCGCCATAAGCATGACCTGAGCCTCGCAGGCCATCTGGAAGTTGTGGAGCTGGACATAGGCTTCGGCAATCGTGCGTCCGGCGATCATCACCCCGTGGTTGCGCAGGATGACGGTGTCCTTGCCCTCGAAATCGCGCACCAGTCGCTCGCAGGCATCCCCGCCGAAGCCATAGTCGTGATAGCCCACCCGACCGATAAAGCCGATCGCCGTCTGTGTCGCGGGCAGCAGACCCTGCGCCATGGCCGAAACGGCCAGGATCGCCGGGGTGTGGACATGGGCAAGGCATTGCAGGTCGTCGCGCGCCGCCAGCACCGGCGCATGCAGGTCGTGCGCCGCCACATTGGTCTGCGCATCGGCATTGCGATCGATGATCGCGCCATCCGATAGCCGCACTTTGACGAGGTTGTCGGGCGTCACTTCGTCGTAAAGCAGGCCGTAGGGGTTCACGAGATAGGTGTCCCGCTCGCCGGGAATCTTGGCCGAGATGTGATTGTAGATCAGGTCGATCCAGCCATGATGATCGACCAGCCGGTAGAGGGCGGCGAGATCGCACCGGGTGCGCCGTTCGGCCTCCGACATTTCATCCACTGCTGGCCTTGCCGCTACGCTCGCCATCTCGCTCTCCTCTTATCGACTCAACCGCGGATCTTGGCGATCACCTCGCTGCCATACCATTCGACGGCCTCGATGTATTGAGCGCGGCTGGCGTGCGGTGCCATGGCGGAAATCCAGTTGACCCCGGCTTCGGCCATTTCGCCGACTGCATCGACGTAGGCCGAAACGTCGCCATCGCCCAGCCAGCCGACCTTGACCGGCGGCCCTGCGGAACGGTCGAACGGTCCAGTGCGGCCATGTGCTGCGCGGACTTCCTCGATCTTCGCGCAGCGTTCCTTGAAATCAGGAATATCGACGACGGCAATGTCGCGATTGGCCGCGCTCATCCCCTTGGCAGCAAAGAACGGGCACCAGCCGTCGCCATATCTGCCCGCGCGTTCGAGAGCGGCGGGGCTGCTGCCGCCGATCCACAGCGGCGGCGGTGAGGCGAGGGCAGGGCGCGGCTCGACCTCGACCGCATCGAAATCCATGCCCTTGTGGCTGACGGGGCCGCCGCTCCAGGCCAGGCGAAGAACTTCCAGAGCCTCGTCGAACAGTTTGCCGCGCCGCTTGAAATCGGAACCCAGCGCGTCGAATTCGACCTTCTGGTAGCCTGCGCCCATGCCGAGGATCAGGCGCCCGTTGGTCAGGGTCTGCACCGTCGCCGCACACTTGGCGAGCAGGAACGGGTTGCGATACCCGGCGACCACGATGTTGGTGTGGAGCTTGAGCTTTCGGCTTGCCGAACCCAGCGCCATCAGTGCCGCGAAGGGATCGAGCGCGTCGTGGCCCATTCCCTGATGCAGCCAGTGCGTATCGGGCGAAGGATGGTCGGTGATGAAGGCGGCGTCGAACCCCGCACGTTCAAGCGCGCCAGCCATCTCGGCAATGGCATCCAGCGTCTGGAATTCGCCGGGTGTCGGGACACCCAGTGGTATTTCTATCGTGAAGTTCGGGGCCATGGGCTTCCTTTCATCAGTTGGGCGCGGAGACTTGCTCCGGCTCGAATGTGGGGTGCGGGCCTAGGCCTAGAACGAGGAGACCGGCAACTATGAAGACCGGGATGCTGAGCAGAAGAAATCCTTCGTAACTGCCGGTCGAATCAAAAATCCAGCCTGCGGCCAGCGGCCCGATACCAGACGAGAGCCCGACCAGCGCCGATATCGATCCGTATATCTTGCCGAAGTGGCGCAAGCCGCCATACTGGGTGGTCAGGTAAATGATCATGTAGAGCGTCGCGCCCGAACCAAATCCCATCAGGGCAACCCCGACCATCACGATGGGAAGCGCGCCGCCGCTGAGCAGCAGAACCGTGAATGCAAGTGCAGGCGTTGCCAGCACCAGGCAAGGGATCCATCCTGCCTTGAAACGGTCCATGATAGTGCCGCAGATCAGCCGCGAGAGGATCCCGGCAGTGCCTGCAATGAGGGCAAGGCTTGCCGCCGTCACTTCCGCAATGCCCAGCGACCGGTAGACCGGTATAGCGTGCAGTCCCCAGCCAGCCCCGATCCCCGTCGCCAGGAAAGTGGCTATCGCAATGCGGATCATGACTGTGTCGCGCAGCGATTGTTTCAGGGTCAGTCCGCCGGGAACGAAATGCGCGATTGGCGGACCATCCCCGCTATCGCTCTCGCGCCCGGTGGCTTTAACTGGTCTGACCTTGAAGAAGGGAATCACCAGCAGCAACGCCAGGCCGGGCCAACCCAGACCCAGCGCAAGATATGCGCCGCGCCAGCCCAGTTCCGCGATCAGGAAGTGTGTGAGCAGCGGCGTTACAGCGCTCGCGACCGACATGCCGCTCAGCATCACCGCCATGGCCGTGCCGCGATTGTCGACAAATGCGGTGGCGACCGGCGGATTCCAAACCATCGTGCGGATCAACAGAGAGAAAAGCCCGTAGATCACCCACATGCCGATCCACAGAGCGACCGTGCCGTTCATCAGGCTGAAGCCTGAGAAAGCGAGGCCGCAAAGGACGAGTCCGGGAATGGCGATAGCCCTCGCACCGAAGCGGTCTACCAGCGCCCCGGCAAAGGGGGTGAGCGGGGTGACGATGAAAGCAAATACCGTCATGCTCAACGAGATTGTGGTGCGGCTCCAGCCAAATTCTTCCTGCAACGGCAGCATGAACAGGCCCATGCTTGTCGTCGGGATGCCGCCAAAGGAAATGCCGAAGGTGGCGGCAAGCAGAAGTGGCCAATGCAGCTTCCATTCCGATGGTGCCGCTCGCTTGCCTTGATCCACGTTTCTCTCCCGGTCGCCTTTCCTGCCTCGTCAACCGGGCCGGTGTCGCGTCATCCTGTCGCTTATCGGAAGCATGCCTTGCATCAAAAGGCAACGTGAGTCAGAATAATTGCCGACCCTGTATTATTAATGAGATTCGGCGGCTCATATGTCTGCCGGTCCGGTGGAGAGAGACATGCAGATCGACATTCTAATCAAGGGCGGCACGGTGGTCGATGGTAGCGGGGCGGACGCCTACGCCGCCGACGTGCGCGTTGCGGGCGGACGCATTGCTGAGATCGGCAAGGACCTGAAGGCGCGCGAGGGTGAGCGCGTGTTCGACGCCGCCGGATGCTATGTTACCCCTGGCATGATCGAGACGCACAACCACTGGGACGGCGGTGTCTGGTGGGCGCCCAACATGGAGCCGCTGCCCGCCTATGGCGCGACCACCTCGATCAACGGTAACTGCGGCTTCTCGATCGCGCCTGCGCCCAAGACGGCAGAGGGCAAGCAGACCGTCGTCGATATTTTCAACTATTTCGAAGACATCCCCGAAGAGCCGATGAACCAGGTCGTCCCCTGGGACTGGGACAAGTGGAGCGAATACAAGGCATCCATGCAGGCCAAGGTGCGGCTTCCGCTCAACTTCTGCTCGTTCTGCGGCCATGTTCCGCTGCGCATTGCGGTGATGGGTATGGACGCGTGGGAACGCGCCGCCACGCCCGCCGAAATCCAGACGATGTGCGCTTATCTCGATGACGCATTGGCCGCTGGCGCGATGGGCCTCTCGTCCAACATGATGGATCGCGACAAGTACGAACGTCGCCTGCCGCCGCAGATGGCCGACGATGCCGAGATCGAGGCGCTGATGCGCGTGGTCGCGAAATATCCGGGCGCGACAGTGCAGTTCATCGTCGACTATTTCATCGCCGGCGAAGGCAATGCGCAAGTCGAGCACTGGGGCAAGCTTGCGAAGAAGACCGGCGTCAAGCTGCAATGGGCAGGCATGCCAGCGCTCATGTTCATGAAGAAATATCAGGAGCGCGCGCTTGAGCTGCACGAGCAGTTCAAGGCCGAGGGACTGCCGATCTTCACGGCGTTCAACGTCATTTCGCCGACCTCGATCCTCAATTTCTACTCCACGCTGATCTTCGGCCAGAACGGCAACCCGGTCTGGCAGGAGCTGATCAACGAGAAGAGCTGGGAAAATAAGAAGTCCATGCTCACTGACGAGGCGTGGCTCGATCGTGCGCGCGAAAGCTGGGACAACCAGTTTCCGCATTCCACCCTGTTCGACACCGAAGGTATGTTGCTGCGCGAAAGCGAATCCGGGTTTGGCCCCGTCGGCTGCACTCTTGCCGACTACCAGCGCGCCGAAGGCTTCAACCACACGTCTGACGCCTTGGCGAAATGGGTGCTCAACAACGGGCAGGAATCGGTCATCCTCAAGCGCAGCTATCCGCGCGACGACGAGATGCTCAACAGGTTGCTGATGGACGAAAACACGCTGTGCAACGTCTCGGACTCAGGCGCGCACGGCAAGATGTTCTGCGGCGCTGGCTACAACGTAGCCCTGCTCACCGAATATGTGCGCGAGCGCAAGTTCCTCACCATCGAGCGCGCGATCTACATGCTCACCTGGCGCACGGCAGAGTTCTTCGGCCTGCATGATCGCGGCCTCATCAAGGAGGGCATGGTTGCCGATATCGCCGTGTTCAACCTCGACGAGATCGAGATGCGCCAGGAAAAGAAGATCTGGGACGTCTACGACGGCAAGGGCAGCCGCACCTATCGGTATACCCGCGATGCCGCACCGATGCGCCTGACGCTCTGCAACGGTGAGCCGACCTTCGATCGTGGCGAGTTCACCGGCCGCTATCCGGGCGAATTCATCGGCCCCGAGGCGGAAGGCGGCGCGCAACTGGCGATCGCGGCGGAATAGCCGCCTGGATGGCGGCATTTCGTGTGGCCATGCTCATTCACTTGCGGTTGCGGCTGACATCATTGCGCGGTACGTCTTGCGCAGGTGATTGATTACCAGATTAGCGGCGGGCGATTTCATCCTGTTTGCGGGTTGTGTCACCCATATGTTGGCGATTGCAGGTGCGCTGAAATCACTCGGTTTCAATGTCTTTACAGTCCCGCGTTCCAGCTCTTCTCGGGCGGCGAACCGCGAAGCTAGCCAGATCGCGTCACTCGAGAGCATGAAGTCCTTGGCGATACTGAAATTGTCGCAGATGATCGACGGAATGACGCGCATCTGCCCCAACTTCATGTAGCTGGTGCAAACGACCGGATAACGGTCAAAATCCTTCCACGATAGCAAGGTGGACTTTGCCAGAGGGTGGTCGGCACGCGCTATAAGGTCGATCGGCATTTCTCCGACCCACTCGGAAGCGAACGCCGGATCGTCAGCGGCTATGTCGTCTACGTAGATTGCGAATTCGATTGCATCTTTCTCCAGCAGATCGAGCAGGACGGCGAGGGGTTCGACTTTGGTGGTGATCTGCAAGTTTGGCGACCGGCGGGCCAGAAACGTGAGGATCTCGGGCATGAATACGGTGCTTGTGAGGCCGGACATGCCGAATCCGACTGCTCCCGCCATGGCGTTGCCGCGAAGCTGCATGTTTCTGTCGAGCGTCCGTGCCAGACTCACCAGGCGTTCCGCTTCCTGCAACAGCTCTGCTCCTATCCGCGTTGCCTGCGCGCCGGACCGGCCTCGTTCGAAGATTTGCACGTCCCAAATGGCTTCGAGCGACGCAATGCTGCGGCTCAGGGAAGGCTGAGCAAGGCCCAGTTCCTGCGAGGCGCGCGAGAAACTTCCGCAGCTTTGTAATGTTAGCGCGTGTTCGAGCTTGCCCAATGTGAATGGTATGCGTTTCATGTATAGAAAATAATCCAAATATGCATTGGACAGCAAGTAGCGCAGCCCACAATCTGTTGCTGAGGCGCTGACGCCGTTCAATCGTGTGAATCGGTGCAGCAACAAGCATGACAACAATCGGAGAGTGGACGGATGCAAATCGACATCTTGATCAAGGGTGGGACAGTCGTCGATGGCAGCGGCACAGCCCCTTTTCCGGCGGACGTGCGCGTCTCTGGCGGGCGAATTGCGGAAATCGGCACCGATCTCAGGGCCGGTGAGGGCGAACGAGTGTTCGACGCGAGCGGGTGTTACGTTACGCCCGGCATGATCGAGACCCACAATCACTGGGACGGCGGGGTCTGGTGGGCGCCAAACATGGATCCGTTGCCCGCCTATGGCGCGACAACTTCGATCAACGGAAATTGCGGCTTCTCTATCGCTCCGGCGCCGAAAGAAGCGGAAGGAAAGCAGAGCGTCATCGATATCTTCAACTACTTTGAAGACATTCCGGAAGAGCCGATGAACGAGGTCGTCCCTTGGGATTGGGACAAGTGGAGCGAATACAAGGCATCCATGCAGTCCAAGGTGCGCATGCCGCTCAATTTTTGCGCCTTCTGCGGGCACGTCCTGCTTCGCATTGCGGTGATGGGCATGGACGCATGGGAGCGCGTTGCCACTCCCGAGGAAGTCGAGAAGATGTGCGCTTACCTCGACGATGCGCTGGCGGCTGGAGCGATGGGCCTTTCGTCCAACTTTCTCGACTACGACAAATACGAGCGTCCATTGCCGCCTCAACTAGCGGACGATGCTGAAATAGAGGCACTGATGCGAGTAGTCTCCCGCTACGAAGGGGCGACTGTTCAGGTCGTTGTCGATTACCTCATGCGCAAGACCGGCAATTCGTCGGTTGAACGTTGGGGGGCGCTGGCCAAGAAAACCGGTGTGAGGCTGCAGTGGGCCGGTCTTCCGACCCTGATGCTGATGAAGGAGCAGACGCCCAGGGCCATCGAGCTGCACGAGCAGTTCAAGGCGGAAGGACTGCCGTTCTACACGGCCTTTACTGTCATTGCTTTCACCTCAATCCTCAACTTCTATTCCACGCTGATCTTCGGCCAGAATGGCAACCCTGTCTGGCAGGAGCTGATCAATGAAAAGAGCTGGGACAAGAAGAAGGAGATGCTGCGCGATCAGGATTGGCTGGATCGCGCCAGGGAAAGCTGGAACAACCAGTTTGCCCACTCCACGCTCAACAATCCCGAGACGATGATATTCCGCGAGAGTGAATCCGGATACGGTCCGGTTGGCTGCACGCTTGCCGACTACATGCATAGTGAGGGATTTAATCACGCGTCCGATGCGCTCGCTCAATGGGTGTTCAACAATGGGCCGGAGTCGATCATTCTCAAGGCAAGTTGGGAACGCGATGAGGAAACGCTCAAGTATCTCTTGCTCGATGACAATTCGCTGGTCAACCTCAGCGATTCTGGTGCGCACGGCAAGATGTTCTGCGGCGCAGGTTATAATGTCGGCCTGCTCACCGAATATGTTCGCGAACGTAAGGTTATTTCAATCGAGCGGGCAATCTACATGCTGACTTGGCGACTTGCCGAATTTTTCGGCCTTCGCGATCGGGGCCTCATAAAGGTGGGCATGGCTGCCGACATAGTCGTGTTCGACCTCGACGAAATCGAAATGCGACCGGAAAAGAAGATCTGGGACGTTTATGACGGTACGGGCGGGCGCACCTATCGCTATACTCGCGATCCGGCACCGATGCGATTGACTCTGGTCAACGGTGAGCCGACGTTCGACCGCGGCGAGTTCACCGGACGCTATCCGGGCGAGTTCATCGGTCCGGAGGTGGAAGGCGGCGCGCAACTGGCAATCGCGGCGGAATAGGCGGCAACCTTTTGCCCCCGTCTGGGCGTGATCACACCAGCGTGACGCCCGGATATTCGCCAATGATGATGCTTTCCATGTCGCCGAAACCGCTGTTCTCGCCCTCGCGGATGCGGATCGGTCGGTCGCGAATCTGCCAGCGGTAATTCTCTACTGTCTTTTTCGGCTCGTTGACATCGTCGACGCATTCGCCGTCGACATAGCACTGGCCCTTGTAGCTGCCGTGGATTTGGCCCTTCCATGGGCCGTAGAGGGCCGGATTGAGCCGGAAACCCAGTTCCGGGTCGATCGCCTCGATCTCGAACACGCGTTCGATCACCGACTTGCCCGGCCCGGCGACAATGGCGGTAATCCGCCCGTGCATCGCCGCCTTGTCGGAGGCGCGATAGGTGATTTCGGGATAGAGGTGCAGCACCGGAATCTGGGTGCCGTCGCTTTCGTTGATGTAGCCGGAAAAGAATTCGGGCGGGCCGTCTCCGCCGAAGTCCCGGAAATAATAGGCCAGATCGTAGCTGGAACCATCGGGACGCTCAATGCGCGAGACCAGCCAGTTGAAGTGATAAGCGGTGTTCTTGACGCCTCCTGTCGCGCCCGAATGGCCGGGCACGAGATCGTCGGGGTCCTTGCCGACATGTTCGCGCACACCCCAGGAGTGGTCGCGAAAGCCGTACCAGTCGTCGCGGCTGACCTTGATCCGCTCGCCATCGACTTCGATCCAGCCTGATACCTCGCCGGCCTGGTGATAGCGGATCACGTCCGATGCCTGCCGACCACTGGCGATCACCACGTCTCGCTTCTCGAAAAAGGCGGGCATTGTGGCGTGGAAGGTCAGCTCGAACGACAACGGCTGCGCCTCGTTCGGCGCGAGCGAAATGCGCAGTTCCTCGAAGGGGCGCACCACCTCGTAGCAGAGCGGGCCGACGGCCATGTCCGCCGGCGCGGTATCGAGCACCCGACTGGCGCGGACGGTGCGTTGGGAAGTACCGATCTGCACGCCAGCGAAGCCGTCGATCAGGTTGCGGTTGGCATATTTGCCGAGGCCGAAACTCGCCTGGATTCCGCCGCGCTTGCTCATCAATGTGAACCAAACCTTCTCGGTCCACCCGCGATCCGCGGTGCCGACAGCGGCATGGGTGTTGACGATCTGGTGGGTGAAGAACTCGTCGGCGTCGGTCAGCGGCGCGATTGTCGGGATCATCGTGAGGTTGCCTTCACATGCCTTCGGCGTCGAGCATGGAAACCAGCACGCCGAGGTAGTAATCGAGATTTTTCTGGAAATAGGCTAGCTTGGGATCGGTGTTGCGGCCCGTGACCCACAGGTTGGTGCCTTCGGCCATGGTGCACAGGATCTTCGCGATCTGCGCCATCTCGTGCCAGATCACACCCTTGCTGAACCGGCCCGTGACTCGTTCCCAGAGCGCAATGGCTTCTTCGCGGGTGAACATGCCCGGCTCCTTGAGCTGGGTTGAGGCGCGGTGGAACGGCCCTTCGAAGAAGATCAGCAGGTAGCCGAGATCGGACAGCGGCTCTCCATTGATGGCCATTTCCCAATCGAGCACCGCGCTCAGTTCGCCATGGTGCCACATGAAGTTCGACAGCTTCACGTCGCCGTGAACTAGGCTCGGCGGACCGCTGACCGGGGCTGGGCGAGAGAGCAGCCGATCATAGGCGGCGACCAGCGGCGGGCAATTCGCCGTGTCGGCGAATGCGCGCCACATCCGCGCGTCCTGTTCGGGGCTGACCGGATCGCCAAGCAGGGGCAGGGGAGCGAGGTCCGCGAACCCCGCAACCTGGGTCAGCCAGCGCTCGCAAAGCTGGCGCCGGAACTGGTCATCCGCTGCGGTGAACCAGTCTGGCAACTGCGTGTCGTGGACTTCCGCCCCTTTCACGCACTCCATCACGAAGAAGGGCACACCGAGCACGCTTTCGTCCTCGCAAATCGCGACAATGCCCGGCACGGGTAGCCTGCCAGCGATCTCTCCGAGCGCCGCATAGAGCCGCGCCTGCGCCAGCACGTCATGCCCTTTGAGGATGGCCCCGCCCGCAGGCGGCATCCTCAAAATCCAGTCCGCGCCCTCAATCCGATAGGTCTCGTTCGAAAAACCGGTGGTCAGCGGAACGACAGCACGCACTGTCTCGCCGCCGGGCAGGTAGCCCCGCAGCGCTGCCGCCAAGGCCTCGGGATTGCGGCTCATGCCTTCTGCAGGATGTGCACTGCCGAGGATGTGCCGAAGCCGAGCACATGGGCAAGCCCGACGCGCGCGCCTTCGACCTGCCGCTTGCCGGCCTCGCCGCGCAGGTGCTCGACGATCTCGACAATGTTGGCAACGCCGGTCGCGCCGATAGGATGGCCCTTTGCGATGAGGCCGCCCGATACGTTGACTGGAATGCGCCCGCCAAGCACGACCTTGCCATCTTCGATCATCCGCGCAGCTTCGCCTTCGGGGCAAAGGCCCAGGTTCTCGTAGTGCAGCATTTCCGCGGTGGCGAAACAGTCATGCAGTTCGACGATGTTGAGGTCTTCCGGCCCCATGCCCGCCATGTCGAAGGCCTGCTTCGCCGCCAGCCGGGTGACCGAATTGGGATCGAACAGCTCGGGATTGTTGGCTTCCCAGGGGTCGGAGGCAAGGCCCGAACCTGCGATGCGAACCGCGCGGCCGAGGCCCATTTCCTTCGCCTTCTTTTCGGACACCACGACGAGGGATGCCGCGCCATCGACATTGGCCGAGCACATCAGCTTGGTCAGCGGATAGGCGATCATGTCGCTGGCGAGAACTTCCTCAAGCGAGGCTTCGGTCTGGAACTTGGCCTTGGGATTGAGCGCGCCATGCTTGCGGTTCTTGACCGCGATCTTGGCGAACTGCTCCATCGTCGTGCCGTATTTCTGGGAATGGACCGTACCGCATTCGGCAAAGACCGCAGGCATCGAGCCGGAACCGAACACGCCCTCGGACTGAAGCCCTGCGCCGGGGCCGCCACCAAGCAGGCCGTGCGGGTTCATCTCGGTGCCGACAACCAGCGCGACATCATATAGCCCGCTCTTGATGGCGATGAATGCCTCGCGAACTGCCGTTGCACCGGAGGCGCAGGCGTTGGAGACATTGACGCAAGGAATGCCGGACTGGCCGATCTCGCGCATGATCTGCTGGCTCATCGAAGCCGAGGCGGTGAAGGCCGAGCCGGTGTAGAACACCTCGACGTCATCGATGGTCAGCCCGGCATCGTCGAGCGCCATCAGGGCAGCCTCGCCGCCAAGCTGGGCCGGGGTCTTGCCGGGGTAGCGACCGAAGGCGATCATGTCGGCGCCGATGATGTATGCATCGCTCATTGGTTCAGCTCCTATGCGTCAGCCGTCGCGGCCGTGAAATGATAGGCGACGTATTCGTTGCCTTCCTTGTCTTTGGCGCCTCCGGCATTGTCCATGACCAGGCGCACCGGCATGCCGGCGCGCAGATCTTCATCCGCAACGCCCTTGAGGTTGCCCTTGATCGAAATGCCGTCGTCGAGCCGGACAATCGCGGAAACGAAGGGCACTTCGATACCGGGGAAACTGCGGTGAACAATCGACCAGGTGACGAGTTTGCCGCTTTCGCCAGCGCGGAATTCCTCCATGGTGCCACGTGCGTGGCATTTGCGGCAGGCGATGGTCGGCACTTCGGCGGCGGTGCCGCACGCAGTGCAGCGAAATGCGCGCACCCATGCGTCGCCATTTTCGGCAACCGCTATATTGGAGCGTCCAGGAATCTGCATGGGGTTCCTCTCTCGAAACATGCGAGTCTGTGTCGATCCGCCTAGGCCCGGCAGTCCCGCCGGGCAAGACCTGTCACGCTTCGTATTTTACCGATTCGACCGTGATCTTGGCATCGAACGGGCCGCCGTCGCGCCCTCGAACCTCGCGCCCGATCGCCTGGAGATATTGGCCCGAATAGGTCGTCAAGCCGGTCGTCACCGTGGGATCGACCAGGCAAAGCGCAAGGATCGCCTCGGCCATCACTTCCGGGTCTTCCGGTGCGGTCAGCCGGTCGCGCGAAAGGATGCCCTTGTCGATCATCTTCTGCACGTTCTCGGTGATGACCGAATTGACCGGTGCGACTGTGTTGGCGCTAATGCCGGTGCCGTGCAGTTCGGCCGCGAGGGCGCGGGTGAACAGGTTCAGCGCCGATTTCGACGAGGTATAAGCCGAGCAGCCCTGGGTCTTGTGAAATTCGAGATAAGGAGGGCCATCTGCGCTTGGGGCGGCGCGATCGGCGATGGTGGAGGAGACGTTGACGATCCGACCCCAGTTCTGCGCCATCATGCCCGGCAAGGCGCGCACGATCATGTCGCGCGTGCCGAACACGTTGATCTCGAATGCCTGGCGGAAGGTTGCGTCGGACATTTCCCAGACCCGCTCACCCTTCATCGCGCCGCCCGCGACATTGTTGATCAGAACATCGACCTTGCCGAAGCGTGACAGCACCTCGTCCATGAATGCCGCGCGCGATTCGGGCTTGGTCGCGTCGAGCGGCAGGGCGTGCGCCTGGCCGCCGCGTCCGCGGATTTGCGCCACTGTCCAGGCAAGCGTGAGCGGCTGGGGGTCGGCCTCGTCTCCCACTTTGCGTGCGCCGACGATCACCGTTGCACCTTCGGACGCGATGCGTTCCGCTGTTGCTGCACCGATGCCCTGGCTGGCGCCGGTCACGATTGCGATGCGGCCTTCAAGTTCACCCATGATTCGTTCCTTCAAGCAAGTTCGTCGATAGTGACCGGCAGGCTGGTCCAGCCGATCTGGAATTGCGAAACCGGCCAGTGCCCGCGTTCAGGATGGACAGCAAAGCTTTTTACGGCGCGCAGGAACTCGCGCAGCATGACCTGCCCTTCGAGCCGCGCGAGGTGGATACCGATGCAGAAATGCGGGCCGACGCCGAAGCTGAGCAGGCGGCGTACCTTGCGATTCCAGCGAAACTCATCGGGCGAATCGAATTCGCGCCGATCGCGGTTTGCCGAGGCGATGTTCAGGATCACGCGCTGACCGGGTTCCAGATCGATGCCGCCAAGCGTCACCGGCTTCTTGACCGTGCGCCCGAACCATTGCGCCGGAGCATTGTAGCGCAGCGCCTCTTCGAAGGCGGGAACGACGCTGCCGGGAAAAGCGGCGCGCACTTCGGCAAGTTGATCGGGACGCTGCGCCAATTCGAGCAGGCAACCCGCCACGATCTTTGGCAGGGTTTCGGTACCGCCGACGAGGATACCATTGAGGTCGATGGCGATTTCCTCGTCGCTGAGCGGCCTGCCGATTGTGTCGCGGGTGAGCAGGGAATCGATCACGGGGCTTTCCGGTCCCTTGCCTGCGCGGCGACGCTTCACGGTCTCCAGCAGCAGCGAGTAGATCAGCGCCCTGCCTTCCGCGACGCCCGGACCGTCGGGCGGAACGCCAACCGTGAGGTTGACCGCACGAGCCAGCGCTTCGGGATCATCCGGCTCGATCCCCAGAACGCGGCAGACCATCGTCACCGCGACGTGGCTGGCAAAATCGGCATTGAGATCGAACTCGCCGCGCGGCAGCAGCAGGGCCAGCCGCTCGCGCACCAAGGCGGTAATCTCGGCTTCGCGCCGGGCAATGCTGCCTTTCAGGAATGGCGCTGCGGTCGCTTGCCGGTGCTGGGTGTGCACTGGTGGATCGAGGAACAGAAACATCGCCTTGACCGGCTCAAGCACTGGCTCGGGCGGCTCACCGCGATGATGGATGAGCAACTGCTCGCGGGTGAACAGCATCCCTTCCGCCTCGGAGAAGTGCTCCCTGTCCATGTAGCCGTTCCACACGTCCTCGAAGCGTGTGAAGACCCAAGTGTCATATTCGGCGATGTAGTAAGCCGGGTGCTCCTCGCGCATCACGCGGTAGAACGATTGCGGATCGCGCATCGCTGCGTCCGAAAACGGATCGTACCGGAATTCGCTGAGGGCTTGGTCGCTCATCGTATCACTGGTTCGGCAATGGCAGCGACCACCTGGACGAGGTGCGGATCGACGATGTATTCCGGGCAATCTGCATCGAAATAGGCATCAACGATCCCCCAATGGACCGGGGTTTCCATGTATGGGCCGGTCAGACCTGCGATGTCGTCGTATTCCTGCTCCCAGACGAAATGGATCGGCTTGCGCCCCTCGCTCCAGGCTGCGCGGTTGAGACCCCAGGCGCGGATTTCCGGAACGTATTTTGGGAGCAGGAGCGTGCGCTGTTCCAGCTCGCTTACCAGCGCCGGGTCGGCGGGAGGGAAGCACGAGAACAGCAGCCCACGCCAGATTTTCGCACCTTCGGCGCTCGGCGATTTTTGCGTCATGCGATAGCCGACGCCGGTCACTTCGGCTCCGGCGATCGTTGGCACTATGTGGTCGCGCCATGCTGGCGAGAGCATGGCCTGGTTGGCCGCTGCCTCGCTTTCGTGGACCATGCGCCAGACGAGATGGCCCGCGTTGATCGTTGCCTGATGATAGACCGGCGCGACGAGGTTCGAAACCACGCCGGGCAGGCGGTTTGCCGCTGCCCGCAGGTTCACGAGGACTGTCTCGCGCGTGCCGAGGCGATCGGCGGGAAGGGTGATGGTGCGAAGCGAGACGAACATGGCTCAGTGCTCCGCCGCCTGATCGGTGAGCATCCGCCGTTTGCGGCTGAGCGTGAGCGGGGCAAGGCTTTGCCAGAAAGCCAGCTTTTCCTCGCGCTCGTCGGTTCCGTCGGGCTTGCGCGAAAGGCGCTGCTTCCACCAGCCCGCTTCGCCTTCGACAGACCACAACCAGAACAGCGTTGCGGGCAGTTCGGCAATCTCGATGGCGGGAGGGTGCTGCCACGCCGCCTCAAGCTTCATGCCGCGCGCCTTGGCTGCGGGAACATAGTCGGCGCGATAGGCCTCGCGCACCGCCGAGGCCATGCCGGGTCTGGCTTCCACCTCGTCGAGGATCAGAATTCTTCGCGGCTCAGCCATCGGCCTGCAGTTCCTTTGCGAAAGCAACGGTGGCTGCGGCCCCTGCGCGAATGTATCCGGAGTCTGCGCCCAGTGCGAGGAAGCGCATCCCCATTGCGGCTAGATCGCGCGCGTTGTCGTTGCCCAGCGCAGCGCAGCCGGGGATCTTGCCGTGGCGGCCTGCTGCCTCCACCACCTTGCGGCAGCAAACGAGGATCGCCTCCGACATCTGCAACGCCAGCCCGTGGCCCAGCGAGAGGGCGAGATCGACA
>JAURNJ010000351.1 GCA_030830245.1 Novosphingobium sp.
CGGCTCGCCAACCGCGCGCAGGGCGGTCGCGAATTCCTCGAGCGAATGGTAGCTCGGCACATATTGCGCCTCGAAATGAATCTCGGCGACCCGGCGGTAGTTGCCGGTGGTCAGGCCATAGAGGATCTCGGCGAGCCACTGCCGCGCCTTGCGGTTGATCCGGCCCATGATGCCGAAATCGATCGCGGCGATCGTACCGTCGGCTTTCACGAACAGGTTGCCCTGATGCATGTCGGCGTGAAAGAAACCGGCGCTGATCGCCTGGGTGAGGAAGGCAAGAACCAGCCGCTGCGCAAGGTCGGGCATGTCGATCCCTGCCGCACGCAGCCTGTCCATGTCGCTGATCTTGATCCCGTCGATCCAGGCAATGGTCATGACCTGGCCGTTGGTGCGGTCCCAGTCGATCGCGGGCACCTCGTAGCCATCGAAGCCCTGCATCGCCTCGGTCAGTTCGGAGGCGGAAGCCCCCTCGCGGCGCAGGTCCAGCTCGCGCCAGGTCCAGCGCTTGAGGTTGTCGATGACCGCGCGGGGCCGAAGCCTTGCTGCCTCGCCGCCCAGCGCCTCTAAATGAGCTGCGGCCCATTCATAGGTTTCAAGGTCACGGGCGAAGCGTTCGCGAATGCCGGGGCGCAATACCTTTACTGCGACCTCGCGGCCTTCGATGGTAGTCGCGCGATAGACCTGCGCGATCGAGGCAGAACCGACAGGCTCGGGATCGAAGGACGCAAAGAGCATTTCCAGCGGCGCATCGAAACTGCCTTCGATCATGTCCTTTATCGCGGCAAAGCCTTGTGGCGGCAGGCTGTCCTGCAAGGTCAGCAGGTTGCGAGCAGCTTCCTCACCAACCAGATCGGGCCGTGTCGCCAGCGTCTGGCCAAGCTTGATCGCTGCCGGACCGATTGCCTGGAATGCACCTGCATAGTCGGGAGTGCTCGGCTGGATGGTGCCGAAGCGAGCGAGCCGGCACAACCGCCGCACCGGCGCGGGCGTGTTCCTGCCATCCTCGATGATCCGCAATGCGCCGTGGCGGGCGAGAATGCGGCCCCATTTGAGCAGGCGGAAGATGTGTGTGGCGGAAGTCGTCACGACAGGAAACTAGACCTTCCATCCCGAATGGATGGCAACCAGCCCGCCCATGATCGGCTCCACCCTCGTCTGTGCGAAGCCCGCAGCGCGGATCATTGCTTCGAACTCCGGCATGGACGGAAAGCGGCGGATCGATTCGATCAG
The DNA here is from genome assembly GCA_030830245.1 of Novosphingobium sp. Taxonomy (GTDB): domain Bacteria; phylum Pseudomonadota; class Alphaproteobacteria; order Sphingomonadales; family Sphingomonadaceae; genus Novosphingobium. The sequence goes on from JAURNJ010000351.1 coordinate 1,231, forward strand.
GTAGCGATAGCTATCCTCGTCGCCGGCAATCACCTTGCCGATCCGCGGCACAAGCTTGTGCGAATAGGCGTCGTATGCCTCCCTGAAACCCGGCCACTCGGTGGTCGAGAACTCCAGGCAGAAGAAGCGCCCGCCAAATTTGAGCACCCGGTGCGCCTCGGTCAGCGCCTTGTCGATACGGGTGACGTTCCTGATGCCGAAGGCGATGGTGTAGGCATCGAACGTGCGCGAGGGGAATGCCAGTTCCTCGGCGTTCTGGCATGACCACACCAGCCCGTCGATCCCGCGCTGCATCGCACGCTCTATGCCTACGTCGAGCATGTCCTGATTGATGTCGGCGACCGTGACCTCGGCCCCTGCGGCGGCCAGCCGGAAGGCAATATCGCCAGTGCCGCCGGCCATGTCGAGGATGGCCTCGCCCTGCTGCGGTTTTACCCGCCGCACGAAGCGGTCCTTCCACAGGCGATGCATCCCGCCGGACATGGCATCGTTCATCACGTCGTACTTGCGGGCGACGCTGGAAAACACCGCGCCGACCCGCTCGGTCTTTTCCTCGGGGGCTACCTGTTCGTAGCCGAAAGACACGCTCTCGCTCATGCGGGCGGCCTTACGCGGGTTTTAGCAGCAGGCAAAGCTTGTTAGAGGGGCAACAATGCCCGAACTTCCCGAAGTCGAAACCACCGTTCGCGGACTTGCCCGTGTACTCGAAGGCGAACGGATCGCGCGGGTGGCACTGAACCGGCCGGACCTGCGCCGTCCCTTCCCGCCCGATCTGGTCCAGGCCCTGACAGGCGCGCGCGTGACCGGGCTTGGCAGGCGGGCGAAATACGGCCTCGTCCATACGGACCGCGGCGCGACAATGGTGTTTCACCTCGGCATGTCGGGACGCTGGCGGATCGAGCCGCAGGAAATCGAGAAGCACGATCACCTCATCATCGAGACCGGCTCGGGCTTGCGCCTCGCACTCAATGACGCGCGGCGGTTCGGTTCGGTCGATCTGGTAGAGACGGAACGGCTCGAATCGTTCGGCCCGTTTGCGGGCATGGGGCCAGAGCCCTTGGATGATGATTTCACGGCAAGGCACCTGAAGGCCTCGCTTGCGGGAAGGATCGCCGCGATCAAGCCGATGCTGCTCGACCAGCGAATCGTCGCCGGGCTTGGCAATATCTACGTCTGCGAGGCGCTGCATCGCGCCGGCATAAGGCCGGACAAGGAAGCTGGGCGCGTTTCGAATCCCGCGCTCGAACGACTGGTGCCTGCCATCAAGGAGGTGCTTGCCGAATCGATCGAGGCGGGCGGCTCGACGATCCGCGACTATGCGCAGCCATCCGGGGAACTTGGCTATTTCGCGGCATCATGGGCCGTCTATGGCCATGAAAACGACGCCTGTGCTTGTGGCGGAACGGTCGCTCGCATGGTTCAGGGGGGGCGCAGCACCTTCTGGTGCCGGGGCTGCCAGAAATAGCAGCGACGCCCCGTTTTGCGCCACTTGCTTGACGACTCGCGCGTCCGCCGTTAAGGGCCGCGCTTTCCGGCGGCCTCGCCCGCCTTTCAGAATCAGACCGGGACAATCATGGCCAACACGCCGCAAGCAAAGAAGCGCATCCGCCGCAACCTCAGCCGCACTGCCGTCAACACCAACCGGCTCAGTCGCATCCGTACCTTCATCAAGAAGGTCGAAGCAGCGATCGAAGGTGGCGACAAGGCTGCTGCTGCTACGGCGCTGAAGGCCGCCCAACCGGAAATGGCGCGCGGTGTCGCCAAGGGCGTGCTGCACAAGAACACGGTTTCCAGGAAGCTGTCGCGGCTCACCAAGCGAGTGGCCGCGCTCTGATTCGGATGCGCGATTCGGCCTCATGCCGGGCACAAAAAAAGAACGGGGGCGAGGTCAAAAACCTGCGCCCCCGTTCTTGCATCTGCCGCGTCGCAAAACTGTAACAGAAAAAGTCAACGAATCCGGCGATTCGTCATGACGCAGCGCAAAAAGAATTGATTTTATTAGAAAAAAAAAATTCGCTAGGTTTTCCGCCGGGTCAAGTCCCCCTGTGACACTTTTTTGAAAAAAGCCGGTTTGCCCTCGCCCGACACTTCGTTAACATAACGTTCGTGGTCGACGCGGAGTCGGCCGGGGTCCGAATTCAGAAGAAGTGATTCGACGCTCGAACATGACTAGTCGTCCTGTCGGCGAAGCTATTCTTTTGTCTGAAAAAGGAAGCCCGTTTCCGCACGGCCCAGGGGCAATACAATCTGGTTTCGCATTCAACACCGGGAGACAGGTGTGACTGGTTCGTCATCAAAGCACACAGGTCGCGAAGGCACGTCCAGCCAGAATGTCGGACCGGTCGGGGGGAAGATGGAAGAAGATCACGAGGCGCTGAATCTCGCTGCCGATTGGGCCGACATCAGCCTGGGCCTGCGCAAGGATCTGGGACAACAACTTCACAGCCAGTGGATCAAGCCGATTCAGGTCGGCACGATCTGCACCGAATCCAGCACTCTCAAGCTTTACCTGCCAAACGAATTTACCGCCAACTGGGTGCGAGAGCGTTTTGCCGACAGGCTTTCGCTTGCCTGGAAGATTGCGCGCCCCGACCTTTCCGCCGTGCAGATCGAGGTTTTGCCCGGTCGCCGTGCGCTGCCCGAGCTGCGTCTTGGTCAAGGTGGCAATCCAGGGCTTCCGGCAAACGATGCAAGCCAGTTTCCCGGCGAGACGAACACCGTGCCGCTTGGTTCGGGTGAATTCGGCACGTTCGGACAGGCGACGGTCACGCTCGATCCGTCGCTGACCTTTACCACCTTCGTCACTGGTACGGCCAACACGCTCGCCTTCAACGCCGCGCAGCGCGTCGCCGCGACAGAACCGCCGCAGTTCTCCCCACTCTATCTCAAGGCCGCGACCGGCCAGGGCAAGACCCACCTGTTGCACGCGATTGGGCACGCCTATCTGGCGAGCCACCCGCGCGGACGCATCTTCTACTGCTCGGCCGAGCGCTTCATGGTCGAATTCGTCCAGGCGCTGCGCCAGAACCAGATGATCGAATTCAAGGCGCGGCTGCGCGGCTTCGACCTGCTCATGGTCGACGACATCCAGTTCATCATTGGCAAGGCGAGCGCGCAGGAAGAATTGCTCTACACGATCGACGCGCTGCTGTCCGAAGGCAAGCGGCTGGTCTTCGCTGCCGACCGCGCACCGCAGGCGCTCGACGGAGTGGATCAGCGTCTGCTCTCCCGGCTGTCGATGGGTCTCGTCGCCGACATACAGCCCGCCGATATAGAGCTACGCCGCGCAATCCTTGAAAACCGGCTGCAGCGCTTCACCCCGGCTGACGTACCTGCCGACGTGATCGAGTTCCTCGCCCGCACCATCAACCGCAACGTCCGTGAGCTGGTCGGCGGCCTCAACAAGGTGATCGCTTTCGCGCAGCTTACCGGGCAGGCGATATCGCTGCAGCTCGCCGAAGAGCAGCTGACCGACATCCTCTCGGCCAACCGCAAGCGCATCACCATCGACGAAATCCAGCGCACCGTATGCCAGTTCTACTCGGTCGACCGCACGGAGATGAGCTCCAAGCGCCGCGCCCGCGCGGTGGTGCGGCCCCGGCAAGTGGCGATGTATCTATCAAAGGTGCTCACCCCGCGCTCTTACCCCGAGATCGGGCGCAAGTTCGGCGGGCGCGACCATTCGACCGTGATCCACGCGGTGCGGCTGATCGAGGAACTGCGCACCCGCGATGCCGACATGGACGGCGACGTGCGCAGCCTGTTGCGGCAGCTGGAGAGCTGATTGGTCCGAAGCGATGGAGCTTCATTACCATGGCCTGCTTGAAATCTCGGAGCTGATCCGCCGCCGCGAGGTGGCGTCGCTGGAAGTGACACAGGCGTTGCTCGCGCGGATCGAACGACACGAACCGCGCCTCAATTCCATTCTCCTGCTGCTCGCCGAGCAGGCGCTTGATCAAGCGCGGCATGCCGATGCCGAGATCGCGGCGGGGCAATGGCGCGGACCTCTCCATGGAGTGCCAATCGGCCTGAAGGACCTGCACTGGACCAAGGGGCTACCGACCACCGCAGGGATGGAGATCCTAAGGGACTTCCGCCCGGCAGAGGACGCAACGGTCGTCACGCGGCTCAAGCAGGCAGGCGCGGTCATCCTCGCCAAGCTGCACATGACCGAAGCTGCCGTGCTCGATCACCACCCCTCCCTGCCGCGCCCGAGCAACCCATGGAATGCCGACTACTGGACTGGCGTCTCCTCCAGCGGTTCAGGCGTTGCGACGGCTGCGGGCTTCTGTTTTGGTGCGACCGGAACCGACACCGGGGGCTCGATCCGCATGCCGAGCGCCGCCAACAACCTTACCGGGATCAAACCAACCTGGGGGCGCGTCAGCCGCCACGGACTGATCCACCTTGCCGAGAGCCTCGATCACATCGGCCCGATTGCCCGCAGCGCCGCCGATGCCGCCGCCATGCTCCAGGCCATGGCCGGGCCGGACCCGCGCGACCCTAGCGCGCTCGATGCCCCGGTGCCCGATTATCTCGCCGAATGCGGCAAGAATATTTCCGGACTGACCATCGGCATTGACTGGGCCTATGCGACAGGCGGCCTCGATCCCGAGATAGGCGAGTCCCTGCGCCGTGCCGTCGCCTCTTTCGCGGACCTTGGCGCGCGGGTGAAGGAAATCAGCCTGCCTTGGGACGAGGAAGACATCGCCGCGACCAATGGCCTGTTCGGGGCAGAGGCGCTCGCCGCCCATCTTGGCATGTTTCCCGAGCAGGCGGAGCGGTATGGGCCGCGCAACCGGGCCATGTTCCAAAGCCACCTGAGGCTCGATCCCGCGCGTGTCGCAGCCGGTTATCAGGGGCGCGATCGCTTGAAGGGCAAGATGCAGTCCGCCTTCGGCGACGTGGACCTGATCCTGCTGCCAGGTCTTGGCAGGCTTCTGCCGCGCTGGGACGAGATCGAGGCCATGTTCGACAATCTTGACGCGACGCGCGAGATCCTGCTGCGCTTCAATTCTCCCTTCAACCTGACCGGCCTTCCCACGATCAGCCTTCCCGCCGGTTTCAACACGCAGGGCCTGCCGATTGGCATTCAACTCGTCGGCCCGATCTTGGCCGAACCCTTGCTGATTAGGGCCGGAGACGCTTTCCAGCGTGCGACCGACTTTCACACGCGCCACCCGGCGCTGGACTGACGGCCTCACAAAGGTATGGGAAAGCCATGACGCTTCCTCCCGATCGCCTTGAACGTTTTGCGCGCCATATCGTCCTGCCTGAACTCGGCGGTGCCGGGCAGGTCGCGCTTGCCGGAGCACATGTCGCGATAATCGGCTGCGGCGGCATCGGTAGCCCGGCGATCCAGTATCTTGCCGCTGCGGGAGTGGGGCGGCTTACGCTGGTCGACGACGACACGATCGACCTCAGCAACCTGCAGCGCCAGACCATCTTCGCACCCGGCGATGTCGGCATGTCCAAGACGGATGTCGCGGCGCAATGGGTGCACCGCTTCGATCCCGCGATCGAGGTTCATGCGATCGCCGAACGAATCGACCGGGGCAATGCTGCTTCCATCATTTCCGGTGCCGATCTCGTGCTCGACGGGTGCGACAATTTCGCCACGCGCCTGACCGTGTCGGACGCATGCGTCGCCAGCGCCGTTCCCTTGACGAGCGCGGCGCTTGGCCGCTTCCAAGGCCAGATCGCCAATTTTGCCGGGCACTTGCCGGGCGAGGCCTGTTACCGGTGCTTCGTTGGCGACGCGCTCGATGGAGAGGATTGCGACACCTGCGCGGCGGACGGCGTGCTAGGCGCCATGGCGGGCACGGTCGGTTGCTTTGCAGCGATGCACGCGGTGCGAGCGCTTGTCGCGGGAAAGGCCGCGTTCGGCGACCCGCAGTGGGGCATGCTGCACCTTCTCGACGGAATGAGCCCTTCGCTGCGGGCGCTGCGCATCGTCAAGGACGCGCAGTGCAAAGGGTGCGCGGTCTAGCTCCTACTCGCCGAACAACCGCACTTCCGAGCCGACCCAGCGCCGGCGGGTATTGGCCTCGTAGACGAACTGCACTGATGTGATGTTCCGGTCTTCGCCGTTCAGGTCGATGTTTCGCGTGCACTGTCCGGGGCGGATCACGGCGCGCACCGGCACGTCCTGCACACCGCCGTTGGCGAATCGCACGTTGACGTCAATGAAATGTACCGGCCTGCCGTAAACGCAGATGCGGATGCGATCGAACTTGCGGTTGCCCGGCAGATTGATCGAATCGCGGTCCACCGCGTCGCGAACATGGCGCGTGCCGAGATGGTCCCATGCCATGGCCGGACTTGCTGCGGCCACCAGAGCCGCACCAGCTGCCAGCGCTGCAAGAAATTCCTTCTTCATCGCGTACCTCCTCATGCATCGAGCATCGTCGCCCGATTTCATCTGTCGTCGCATCGTTTCCGCGGAAAATGGGTTCCCACATTTCCGCACGATGCTGACCTAACGCGTCAGCCCAGCATTTCCTTCACCCATTGGGGAACAATTTCGCTCGCCGGGCCAAGCCGCGTCTCGTCGAACCAGTGCGAGCCATCCGAAGGTTCCAGATTGAGTTCGAGCGTCCGTACGCCCAATTCGCGGGCATCGCGCACGAATCCGGCAGCAGGATAGACCGCGCCCGAAGTGCCGATGGAAACGAACAGGTCGGCGGCCCTGATCGCCGGATAGATCCTGTCGAGGTGATAGGGCATCTCGCCAAACAGGACGACATCGGGCCGCAGCGAACGCATCCCGCAGGCGGGGCACGGCGGCCGGTCGGCAAAAGTGCCGGTCCAGTGCGGGCGCGCGTCGCAGCTTGTGCACCAGGCGGTGCGGTGCTGGCCGTGCATGTGGAGCACCCGGTTCGCCCCTCCCAGTTCGTGCAGATTGTCGACGTTCTGGGTGACGATCAGCAGCTCGCCCTTCCATTCCGCGTCTAGCCGCCCGAGCGCCTCATGCGCCGGGTTAGGCTCCTTCTCGCCGACTGTCGCGCGCCGCATGTCGTAGAAGGAAAGCAGCCTGCCGGGATCGCGGGCGAAAGCCTCGGCGCTGGCGACTTCGGCGGGGTCATATTTCTCCCACAAGCCCCCCGCCGTGCGGAAGGTGTCTATGCCGCTTTCGGCGCTGATCCCCGCGCCGGTCAGGATCACGATGTTGCGCACGTCTCTCATCCCCGCCATGAAGCACAGGCACGAAGGGGACATCAATGGCCAGGATCGGAATTATCGGCAGCGAAGGACGCATGGGGCAGGCAATCGCCGCGATCCTTGGCGAGGCGGGCCATGAACATGCGGGCGGGATCGACCAGGGCGGCGATCCGGCAGCGCTTGCCGCCAAGGCAGACGTGTTGGTCGATTTCTCTTCGCCCCGCGCGCTCGAAGCCAATCTCGACGCGGCCATGGCGGCTGGCGTCCCGGTGGTGGTCGGCACAACCGGGCTGGAGGAGCGCCATCATTGGCTGATCGACAGCGCAGCGCAGACCATTGCCGTGCTCCAGACCGGCAACACCTCGCTGGGCGTGACATTGCTCTCCCATCTGGTGCGCCAGGCAGCGGCGAGCCTGGGCGAGGACTGGGACATCGAGATTGTCGAGACCCACCATCGCATGAAGATCGATGCCCCATCGGGCACGGCCCTGCTGCTGGGCGAAGCAGCGGCGAAGGGGCGCGGCATCCCGCTCGAAGGCAACGCCGAACGCGGCCGCGACGGCATCACCGGCAAGCGTGCGCAGGGCGCGATCGGCTTTGCCAGCTTGCGCGGCGGCACCGTGGCAGGCGAGCATTCGGTGTTCTTCCTGTCCGACAACGAACGCCTGACTCTCTCGCACAGCGCAGAGAATCGCACGATCTTTGCGAGAGGAGCGCTGCGCGCGGCAACCTGGCTGATCGGGCAGAAGCCAGGACGCTATGGCATGGCGGAAGTGCTTGGGCTTTAACACGGGGAGGTAATTTTGAACTACCGTAGGTTTGAGATTGATCCGGACACCTTGCCCAACCTGCCGGGGATGATGCTGGTAACCGTCGAGGCTCTTAAGTCCTTGGGCGGCTCGGCTACTATCGAGGAATTGGACGAGAAGGTCATTGAGCTTGAAGGTGTGACCGAGGCTGAGCAAGCCTATCAGATGAAGAACAATGAAAATCGTCCTACGGTGAATTATTATCTCGCTTGGTCAATAACCTATCTCAAGAGAGGAAACGCTGTAGTCAACTCTTCCCGCGGAGTGTGGGCTCTAACAGAGAGTGGAGCAGAAATTTCAAATATTGCCCACACTCAAGCGATTTACGACCAAGTGGCTCGAGAGGAGCGCGAGAAGGCCCGGGCTAAGCGAACTGCTATCAAGGAAAACGCATCTCCCATTGACGAAACTGAAGAACAGGGACCGGACGAAGCGGACGGCTGGAAGAACAAGTTGCTGTCGGTCCTTGGCGCAATGGACCCAAGTGCATTCGAACGTCTATCCCAAAGGCTGCTTCGCGAGGCTGGCTTCACCAAGGTTGAAGTTCGCGGAAAGTCTGGGGACGGCGGCATTGACGGACTCGGCGTTTTGAGGGTCAACCTCGTTTCGTCTGGAGTCTACTTCCAATGCAAGCGATGGAAAGGAAGTGTTGGCTCAAAAGAGATAAGAGATTTTCGAGGCGCGGTGCAGGGTCGCGCCGACAAGGGTCTTTTTATCACTACGGGCCATTTTACCAGCCAGGCCTCGGATGAGGCAACCAGAGACGGCGCAATTGCGATCGATTTGATCGACGGTGATAGACTCTGCGATCTACTCAAGGACTACAGTCTAGGCGTGCAGACAGAGATGATCGAGCAAGTGAGTATCCAGTCTGACTGGTTTGACCGGCTTTGAAAAAAGACCAGATCTTCGAATTCTTCCGCCGTCTCGCCGAGGCCAATCCCGCTCCCGAGACGGAACTCGCCTATGGCAACACCTACCAGCTGCTGGTCGCCGTGGTGCTTTCCGCGCAGGCGACCGACGTCGGTGTCAACAAGGCGACCCGCGCCCTGTTCGAAACGGTGAAGACGCCGCAGCAGATGCTCGATCTCGGCGAGGATGGCCTCAAGCAGCACATCCGCACCATCGGCCTGTTCAATTCCAAGGCGAAGAACGTGATCGCCCTGTCCGAAATCCTTGTGCGGGACTTCGGCGGCGAGGTGCCTGCCGATCGCGACATTCTCACCAGCCTGCCGGGCGTCGGGCGCAAGACCGCCAATGTCGTGATGAACTGCGCCTTCGGGGCCGAGACCTTCGCGGTCGACACCCACATTTTCCGGGTGGGCAATCGCACCGGGCTGGCCAAGGGCAAGACCCCGCTCGCAGTCGAGAAGGGGCTGGAGAAGAAGGTGCCCGGTCCGTTTCGCGTCGGCGCGCACCACTGGCTGATCCTGCACGGGCGTTATGTCTGCAAGGCGCGCACGCCA
>JAURNJ010000036.1 GCA_030830245.1 Novosphingobium sp.
GTATCCTCGCCAGCGGCGCCAAGCGGCGAATCCCAGTCCTCGAACAGCGAGACGGCATCGGCTCCGGTGGTGGCGGCATCCATGGTCATGCCCGCGCTCCGGCACCGGCTAAGTCGAACAGCGAGTCGCGCTTGGCGAGCAAATGCGCTTGTCGTTCAACAACGGTCTGGACGCTTGCGGTAAAGATCAAGGCCCGCTCCAGCCGTTCTTCCGTTCGCGCGGACATGGCCGGCAAGCGCGCGGCAATGTCTTGCATGTCTGGCATTTTCGCCCAGCAGTTCAGCGCAATATCGCAGCCCGCGGCAATGGCGCGCTCGGCACGTTCGGGCACCGACCCGGACAGCGCCTCCATGTCGAGGTCGTCGGTCAACAGCAAGCCGTCGAAACCGATGCGCTTGCGGATGATCTCCTCGATCACAAAGGCAGACTGGGTGGCGGGATTTTCGGCATCCCACGCGGTGAATACCAGATGCCCGGTCATACCGATCGGCGCGTCGTGAAGGGCGCGGAACGGGGCCAAGTCCCACTCCAGTTCGGCATCGCTGGCAGTCACCGTGGGCAGTGCCTTGTGCGTATCGCACGAACTGCGCCCGTGGCCGGGCATGTGCTTGATCGTTCCGGCAATGCCTGCCCGCGCCAATCCGTCGAGCACGGCGCGACCCAGCGCGGCTACGCGCAACGGTTCGCTGCCAAAGGCGCGGTCCCCGATCACTTCGTCGGCGTCCGGCTGGCGCACATCGAGCAGCGGGGCATGGGTGCAGGTGATCCCGACTTCGGCAAGATCGAGCCCCAGCGCCTCGGCATTGACCCGCGCTGCCTCTATCGCACTGGCAGGCGCGAGGTCATAGAGCCGGTCGAACCTCTCGCCTGGCGGATAGCGCAGCCATTCAGGCTCCTTCATCCGCTGAACGCGGCCTCCCTCCTGATCGATGGTGATGAGCAAGCGCTCGCGACCGTGAATTGCGCGCAGACCGTCGGTCAGCTTACGCAGTTGCGAGCGGTTTTCGATATTGCGCCCGAACAGGATATAGCCAGCCGGGTCCGAATCGCGAAAGAAGGCGCGCTCATCGGGTGTGAGTTCGGTTCCGGACAGGCCAAAAATTGCAGGCAGCATTGACCGAGAGTCGCAGAATTGCTGGCTTTCCGCAAGGCGGCGCCCCGTCAGCAGTGTGCAAAAACGGGACCGCTACCGTGCTCCGCACTTTGTGGTCGCATCGCGAAGAGCGGGAAGCGAAGCTGACCAAAGGTCAAAACCGGTTCCCACTTTTCCGCGCGATGCTCCTAGTCCTTTACTGTGCAATCCTGACCAGCCGCCTTGAGCTTGGCGCACAGCGCGCGCGCTGCCGCTCCATCTCCGGGCAGCGCCTGCAGGCGGTATACCGTGCCGATGTCGGCCTTGCCTTCCACCACGCGATGCTTGACCCCCGAAAGCGCCGAGTGGGTGCCAGCAATCCGAGACCATCCCGCCTCTGCCGCGGCACGGCTCGAAAATGCGCCAACCTGGACACCGGGCCCGGCAGCGATGCCGGCCGGTGCCGCTTGCGTCGCAGCTGCCGCTGTGGCCGTCTTGGGCGGAGTCGGGGCCGGCTTCACAGCGGGAGCAGTTGCACCCACTGCCTCGAAACCGGGCTTGGGCGCATCCTCGCCCCCGCCAAGGCGGGCCGTGCGGGTCTCGCCCTCGGAGACTGCATAGCTTGTGCCGCCGGTTCCCTCGAAGGTCTTGCCGCCCGGATCGAGCGGCTTTTCCTTGTAAGGCTCGTCCGGCGCCTCGATGACGCTGCCATCGGCAACCAGCTCGGCCTCGCCACGGTCGCGCGTGAACCACCAGATGCCGCCGATGATCAGGGCGAGAGCGCCAAAGGCGACCAGTGCCATGAGCAAGAGCCCGCTTCCGCCGGTCTCCTCGTCCATGTCGTCGTCGCCTTCGAGCCAAGGCAGGCGGGTATCCTCGTCGCCTAGAGCCAGCCGCTCGCCGTCGTCACCCGCCAGCGCCTCGTCGCGGTCCGGTTCGACGGCATCTTCATAGGTGTCGTCTTGTTCGTATATGTCGTCTGCGTCTGCGACGTCTTGGTATCTGTCGTCATCGGAAGCCGGTTGCTGGGCATCCTGGTCCGCATCATTCGAAGACACGCGCCGACCGAAGCCCTGCGGCTCGACATCATCTCCGGGACCGGGACGATCCTCGTCTGACATTGCCATGGCTACATTTCCTCCACCGCCTCCACTCCGAGGAGCGCAAGGCCGTTTCTCAACAATTGCCCAATCCGGGCTGCCAGATAGACCCTAGCCGAAGAAACCTTAAGATCGTTTACCACGATCATTCTCATTTCGGGACGGTCATTACCTAGGTTCCAATACGCATGGAACGCGGCGGCAAGGTCGTTGAGAAAGAAGGCGACCCGGTGCGGCTCGCGCGCGGCGGCCGCCGCCTCGACCAGACGGGGAAACTGCGCGGCCAGCTTGACCAGCGCCAGTTCCTCCTCGACCAGCAGGTCGAGATGCGCGTCCGACGGTGTTATGCCTTCCGCCGCCGCCTTGCGCAGGCTCGAGGAAATCCGCGCATGGGCATACTGGACATAGAAGACCGGATTGTCCTTCGAAGCCTCGACCACCTTGACAAAGTCGAAATCCATCTGCGCTTCGGGCTTGCGGGTCAGCATGGTGAAACGCACCACGTCCTTGCCGACTTCGCGCACCACATCGGCGAGCGTCACGAAGGTGCCGGCGCGCTTGCTCATCTTCACCGGCTCGCCGCCGCGCAGCAATTGCACCATCTGCACCAGCTTGACCTCGAAGGGCACGGGATCGCCGTCGGCCCCGGTCATCGCCGCGACCGCCGCCTTGATCCGCTTGACCGTTCCCGCATGGTCCGCGCCCCAGATATCGACCAGCGCGTCCGCGCCTTGCGCCTTCTGGTAGTGATAGGCGAGGTCCGCGCCAAAATAGGTCCACGATCCGTCGGACTTCCTGATCGGGCGATCTTGGTCGTCGCCAAACCGGGTGGAGCGGAACAGCGGCAGCTCGACCGGCTCCCAGTCTTCCGGGGTCTTGCCCTTGGGCGCTTCGAGCATGCCGTCGTAGACCAGATCGTGTTCGCGCAGCCACTTTTCGGCGAGTTCCGGTTTCCCGGCGGCTTGCAGCTCGGCCTCGGACGAGAACACGTCATGTTCGATGCCAAGCAGCGCAAGATCGTCGCGGATCATCGCCATCATCGCCGCCGAAGCGCGCGCCTTGAACAGCGCCAGCCATTCGCTTTCGGGCGCTGCGGCAAACCTGTCGCCGAATTCCTCGGCCAGCGCCTTGCCGACCGGGATCAGGTAATCGCCCGGATAGAGGCCTTCGGGAATTTCGCCGATGCTCTCGCCCAGCGCCTCGCGATACCTGAGATGCGCTGAGCGCGCGAGCACATCGACCTGCCCGCCCGCATCGTTGACATAATATTCGCGGATCACCTTGTGGCCGGAAAATTCCAGCAGGCTGGCAAGCGCGTCGCCCACCACCGCGCCCCGGCAATGGCCCATGTGCATTGGCCCGGTGGGGTTGGCCGAGACATATTCGACATTGACCATCTTGCCCGCACCCATGGCCGATTTGCCATAGTCAGCGCCCAGGGTTTCGATCGCGCGCAGTTCCGCCAGCCAGGCTTCGTTCGCCACGCGCAGGTTGATGAAACCGGGCCCGGCAATCTCGGCGCTGGTAACCAGCGGATCGGCGGCGAGCTTGCCGACGATCTGCTCCGCCAGCGCGCGCGGGTTCATTCCCGCAGGCTTGGCCAGCACCATGGCCGCATTGGTGGCAAGGTCGCCGTGAGAGGGATCGCGCGGCGGCTCGACGGTGACGCTGGCGCGACCGATCCCTGCGGGAAGCGTGCCCGCTCCCTCCAATTCGGACAGAACGGCATCGATCTTTGCAGCGAAGGCCGCGTGCAACGTTTGAATCTGGGTCATGGGCGCGCGGTTAGCCCGTTTGCAACGCCAATCCAACCATTGTTGCCCGCAAGAGGCGAGACCCATTGAGCTAGCACAAATTAATACTTGATAATCGGGCGGCGAACATGTCTTGCCCGATTGAGAGAAAGTCCGACAGGGGTTCCCCATTTCACGTTTCCGACTGCATGGGCCGCTTGCGAGAACGGGCTGGCTGCTGGCCAGCGCCGCGTGTGCGCTTGCGCTGGTCGGGACTGCCCATGCCCAGCAAACCGAACAGAACGTCGCGACCGAATCGGACGATGCTTTCGGAAGGACTGTTGGAGCGGAGAAGAGCGGCCTCTATTCCACTTCGGACGTGCGCGGCTTCAATCCGTCAGAAGCGGGCAATGTCCGCATCGACGGCCTCTATTACGACATGATCGGTTTCGTGCCGGGCCGGATCGTCAAGTCGCAGTCGGTCAGGGTGGGCGCGGCCGCGCTTCGCTACCCCTTCCCCGCACCGACTGGCGTGATCGATTACGATCTGTGGGTTCCCGGCGACCAGGTCACGCTCAGCGTCGAAATGGATACCAGCAATCCGTTGCTCAACGGACCGGCGATACTGCTCGACTTCAAACTGCCGGTGACTGACGAAGTTTCCGTAATGGCCGGCTTTCTTGGCCGAAACGTCACGGCGCGGCCCGAAGGCGGCGGCCAGACATTCGCCTCCTACTCGGGCATGGTTCGCTGGCGGCCCAGCGCGGATATCGACCTCAGGCTGTTCAACGCCACCTTCTACACGCTCGATCGCGAAGCGCGCGCAACCTACCTGCCGGCGGGCGATCAACTGCCTGCACAGGTGCCGCGCGGGGAGTTCCTTGGCCTAGACTGGACCGAATTCGACCACAAGACACTCGTCAATGGCGGCATTGCGCACATAAATCTGGGAGAACGACTTCGACTTGATGCCGGGTTGTTCGACACGCGGGAGAATCTGGACCGCTCGTTCGGCGATTTCCTTGTGGGCGTGACCAGCGACGGACGGGTGGCTGACCGGCTGGTGATCGCATCGGCCAACAACGAGGACAAGTCGCTCTCCGGCGAAGCGCGGCTGGTGCGGGAATGGTCCGGCGGAAATTTCGCGCATCGCCTGATCGCGAGTGTGCGCGGCCGCAAGCGCGACCGCCGCGTCGGGGGGTCGAGCAGGATGCTGCTCGGTCCGGGACCGGGTACGGTTTTTTCCAATGATGGCTGGGACAGGCCAGTCTACAATACCGGCGCCAAGGATCTCGACCAGGTGCGGCAGCTGGTCCCCGGCATCAGTTACAGCGGCGTCTGGCGCAAGCGCGGCAGCCTCGATTTTTCCGTTTCCAAGAACGACTACAAGAAGCACGTGCGCTTCGGTTCCGGGAACAGGCTCGACATCGTAACCCGCGACGATTCCTGGCTGTGGAACTTCTCCGGCTCGGTAACGCTGACTTCGCGCCTGTCTCTTTACGGCGGCATCTCGCGCGGGATGGAGGACGCGCCGATCGCGCCGGAGAACGCGATCAACAATTCCGAAGCGCCGCCAGCGATCCACACCCGCCAAAAAGAACTGGGCCTGCGCCAAGTGGTTGCTCCGGGCCTGACTCTCGTGGCCGGCGTGTTCGAGATTTCCAAGCCTTACTACAACCTCGACCCGAACCGGTTTTACCGGCGGCTCGGCACAGTGACCAACAAGGGGCTCGAACTTTCTCTCACCGGCAAGTTGCTCCCCGGCCTGAACCTGGTCGGCGGCGTCCTGTTGCTGGACCCGAAGATCACCGGCGAGGACTTTGCCGGAAGGCGGCCGGTCGGACAGATCAAGCGTCACATCGTCGCCAATCTCGACTGGCGCAGCCGTGGCGGCGAGGGGCCGCTTTCGATCGATCTTGCCTTCGAGAATTTCTCGGGCAGGATCGCCAATCCCGCCAATACGCTCGAGGCACCCGGTTACAGCACGGTGAACATCGGCGCGCGCCAGCGCTTCGAGGTGAGCGGTGCCAAACTGGTCCTGCGCCCGCAGATTACCAACCTGTTCAACGCCTATGGCTGGCAGGTCGCCGCCAATGGCGGCTTCACCTATATCCGCAAGCGCACCATCTTCATGTCGGTGGTGGCTGACTTCTAGGCA
>JAURNJ010000037.1 GCA_030830245.1 Novosphingobium sp.
CATAGCGGGTAAGCTGCTCGACGAAGGCGAGCTGTCGCGCCTCGATCCTTGCGAGACCGGTTGCGTCGGGAAGCGCGCTGCTGACCTTGTCGATGGTGCGCTTCGATTCGTTGCTGCTGTCACTGACGGTCTCGCCAACAGCGGCTTCGACCGGCAGATCGCCGATGTGCGATTCAACCATGCGTTCGATGAAAGCCTGGCGACGCGCAAGGTCTTCGGTCACCGAATCGAGACCATTGCGGTACTGCCTGACCCGATTCTCGGCGTTTGTGACCTTGGCTTCCCGATCCAGCAGCGATAATCGATCATGTTCGGCATTGAAGCGCGCTAAGGATGCGATGATCATTGTTGCCGCCCAGCCGAGCAGAAGCACAACAACAACGGCCGACACAAGCGCTTGGAATTGCGTGGTTATCTTGATGAATCGCACTTGTCCCTGCGAGCGCATGATGAACTCGCGCTCAGGGAACAGGGTTCTCAGCCGTCGCATGAGCGACCCGCCAGCCAAAAGTTTCAAAGCAACCCCCCGTTTGGTGCAAAGCCGGTGCAAATGGACGCACAGAGGGCCGGGGGCTAGCAGCCCGGATTGCCACTGGCGAGTCTGGAAGGTGTCGCTGCGATAGTATTGTGAGATGAATCGGGCGCGACTCACGATGAACCGTGCATTAACGAAACACCCCCCGATGGACCGCTGTGGCCCGCTCTTGATTTACGGCGATGACAGCGCGGCGAGCCACTGCTAATCGGTCGCGATGAACATCCAGTCTTCCGTCGCCGTCGATCCTGCGGAACTTGTCGCCCGGCTCGGAGCCGAAGGACGAGCGGCGCAACGTCAACTCGCGCGTTCGAGCGACGCGCAGAAGGCTGCTGCCCTGCGCGCCGCGGCGCAAGCGATCCGCACCGCTGAAGCCGAAGTGCTTACCGCCAATGCCAAGGATCTCGCCGAGGGCGAGGCCAATGGCCTGAGCGTGGCCATGTTGGACCGGTTGCGCCTCGATCCTGCACGGCTTGCAGCCATCGCCGATGCGGTTGACCAGATCGCCGCATTGCCCGACCGGGTCGGAGAGACGATCGACACGACGGTCCGCCCGAACGGGCTTGTGCTCTCGCGCGTGCGGGTGCCCATCGGTCTGATCGGCATCATTTACGAAAGTCGCCCCAATGTCACTGTCGATGCGGCGGCGCTTTGCCTTCGTTCGGGCAATGCGACGCTGTTGCGCGGCGGTAGCGAGGCGGTCCATTCCAACCGTGCGCTGCACGCTGCCTTTGTGGCCGGGATCGAATCTGCGGGAACGCCCGCGGCTGCGGTGCAGCTGATGCCGACGCAGGACAGGGAAGCGGTTGGCGCCATGCTGGCGGCGGCGGGCACCATCGACATGATCGTGCCGCGCGGCGGCAAGAGCCTGGTGGCAAGGGTGCAGAACGACGCGCGCGTGCCGGTGCTCGCCCACCTCGACGGCATTTGCCACACCTACATCCATTCCGCTGCCGATCCTGAGATGGCGCGCGCCGTAGCGCTCAATGCCAAGATGCGCCGCACCGGCATTTGCGGAGCCATGGAAACGCTGCTGCTCGACGCCCGCTTCGCCGGCGCACCCACAGTGCTTGCTGCCCTGATCGAGGCTGGCTGCGAACTGCGCGGTGATGCCCGGGCTCAGGCGCTCGATCCGCGAATCGGACCGGCCTCGGATGAGGACTGGGACACCGAATATCTCGATGCCGTGCTCTCGGTCGCAGTGGTCGACGGGCTCGACGAAGCCTTGGCCCACATCGCCCACCACAGTTCGAACCACACCGATGCCATCGTTACCCAGGACGAGGCGGTGGCGGAGCGGTTCCTAGCCGAAGTCGACAGCGCCATCGTCATGGTCAATGCCTCAAGTCAGTTCGCCGATGGCGGCGAGTTAGGACTGGGAGCGGAGATCGGCATCGCTACCGGACGCCTGCATGCACGCGGGCCGGTCGCGCTCGAAGGACTGACGACCTACAAGTGGCTGGTGCGCGGCACGGGCCAGTTGCGACCCTGAGCGAAGTGACCCATCTGCGACGCCGCCGGATCGGGCTGCTCGGCGGCAGCTTCAATCCCGCGCATGGCGGGCACCGCAGCATTTCCCTCTTCGCGCGGCGCGCGCTCGGGCTGGACGAAGTCTGGTGGCTGGTCTCGCCCGGCAATCCCCTGAAGCCCCGGCGCGGCATGGCGCCGCTTTCGGCACGGTTCGCCTCGGCGCAAAGGCTAGCTCGGCGCGCACCGATTCGAGTGACCGCAATCGAGCGGGATCTAGGGACGCGCTTTACCATCGATACGCTGCGCGCGATCAAGCACCGCTTTCCAAAGTGCGAGTTCGTCTGGCTGATGGGAGCAGACAATCTCGCCCAACTCGACCAATGGAAAGACTGGCGCGCAATCGCGCGTGCGATGCCGATTGCAGCGATTGCCAGACCGGGTTATGATGGTACTGCCGTGGCGAGCCCCGCCATGGCCTGGCTCGGGCGATACCGAACTCTCGCGGCCAGCTTACGGCAACCGGAAATGTGGAGCGCACCCGCTCTGGTGCTATTGCGTTTCGTCCCCGACCGGCGTTCGGCGACCCAGCTTCGTCGCAGCGATCCGGATTGGGCCAGCCACTTGTCGGCACGTCATCAGCGAGATGGCGTAACCCGGCGCCTGCTGGAGCCAGAAACATTGTCCGGGGCCTCGCATTGAGGCTCGCGCCGCACATTGCCGCGCCAAACCCGATTGTTCCAATTTCATTCGCTTGCAGTCCGGTGGTGCGACATCGGCCCTGCAGGATCATTTCAGGAGTGAACGAGACCTAAATGAGTCAGCCACAAACCCAGCCGGCCAAGACCGGCGCCGCACCTGTCGCTGTTGCTGGTAACACCGAGCCCCTGCTGGCCATGGTGCTCGAATCGCTCGACGACGATCAGGCGCAGGAAGTCGTCACGATCCCGCTCGAAGGCAAATCGAGCATTGCCGACCACATGATAGTTGCCTCGGGCCGCTCGTCGCGGCAGGTCACGGCAATCGCCCAGAAACTTGCCGAACGCATCAAGCACGCCGGCTACGGCTCGCCCAAGATCGAAGGCTTGCCCGCAGCAGATTGGGTGGTGGTCGACGCAGGAGACGTGATCGTTCATGTGTTTCGCCCCGAAGTGCGCAGTTTCTACAACCTGGAGCGCATGTGGGGATTCGGCGACGCAGCGGCCGGCGCGGCGTGAGCCGCCTGACCGGATAGCGGCCAGCTTCAGCAATCCCCATCATGCTCCTGCACGTAATTGCCCGCGGCAAGATTGCGCGCTCGCCCGAGGCCGACCTGTTCGAGCGCTATACACGGCGTATCACCTGGCCACTGCGGCACTCCGAGCTTCCCGACAGCGGGGGCAAGGTTCCCGATCCGCAACCGCCCTTTCGCACCGTGCTGCTCGATGAGCGCGGCGAACAGCTTACTTCGGAAAAGTTCGCAACCATTCTGGGACGCTGGCGCGACGACGGGGTGCGCGAGGCGCGCTTCGTGCTCGGCGCCGCAGACGGCCATGACGACGCTGCGCGAGCCGGGGCAGACCTGCTCATCGCCTTCGGAGCGATGACCTGGCCACATTTGCTGGCGCGGGCCATGCTGGCCGAACAGCTATGGCGCGCAACCAGCATCCTGGCCGGGCACCCCTATCACCGCGCAGGCTAGCCCTGTTCCGACCAAGGCTCTATGAGCGCGCATCATGCCCGGCTTCCCGCGATCCCTGTTGCTCCTCGCGTTCCCGGTGGCGGCGTTGGCAGCCAGCGCGGTCTTGGCGCAGGCGAGCCTCGACCCGGCCCTGCGAACCAGCGGCGATCCGGCTATGGCACGCGGTGCGCTTGCCCGCGCGGTCAAGGAAGGCAAGCGTGCGGCCTATCGTGCCGAAAGGCTGGAGGAAGATGCGCGCCGGGCAACCCAGATTGCCGATCGCACCGCCGCGCAAGCTGCCGCAGTGGCGGCCCGCATTCAGGAGACCGAAGCGCGGATTTCAGCGCGGCAAGCGCAACTCAAGTTGATGGCATTGCAGCGCGAGCGGCTCAACGCCCGGCTGGCAGAGCGGCAGGAGCCTCTGATCCGGCTGTCCGCTGCCCTGCAGCGGCTCTCGCGCCGCCCGCCAGTGCTCGGTCTGCTGCGGCCCGGTTCGGTGCGCGACGCGGTCTATCTGCGCGCCATGCTCGATACGATGCTGCCCGAGGTCGAGAGGCGCACGGCGGCTTTGCGCAGCGAACTCGCCCGCATCCGCAAGCTGGCGCAGGAGGAGGCCGCCGCTGCGACAGCCCTGAGCCGCGAGCAAAAGCGCTTGCGCCAGCGCCAGAGTCGGCTGGCTGTCCTGGAGACCGACCAGCGGCTTGATTCCCTGCGGGTTGCCGGGATTGCCTCGCGCGAGAACGAACGGGCGCTGGCGCTGGCGGAACGCGCCAGGGATCTCGAACAACTGATCGAGGTGGTTGGCGAGCAAGGGCGGTTGCGCGAGGAGCTAGCCGCGCTTCCGGGCTCGGTCATGCGCCCGGCGCGGCCCTCGGAATCAAAGATCGTCAGCGATCCGGAATCCTCGGCTATGCCGCGCGGCCTCTCGACCTATATCATTCCGGTTGCAGGCAGGCTGGTGACGGGCTTTGGCGAAGCGACCGGAACCGGACGCAGCTCGCGCGGGATTGTCCTTGCGGCCAAAGGCGGCGCGCAAGCGGTTGCCCCCGCTCCGGGCAGGGTCGCCTTCGCCGGGCCCTATCGCGGCTTCGGGCGGATTGTCATTATCGAGCACGATGGCGGTTGGACCTCTTTGGTGACAGGGCTGGCGAGTCTCGATGTCGAGGCGGGCGAGAGGCTGGTTTCCGGATCGTCGCTGGGAGTGGTCGAGCCGAGCGATGGACAGGTCCGGCTGGAGCTGCGGCAGGGCGGCGAGCCGGTCAATCCGCTGCGTTATCTGGGCGGGATGTAATGGTGGCTTGCAACCGTGTCGTGCGGACATCTGGCGTTAACCGCCAAGGCGCAATAGAATGCCCTCGAAAGGCGGACTGGCTTCGATGAAAACAGCTTCTCTCGTTCGTGCCGGCGTTCTGGTTTGCGCTGTGGCCCTGCTCCCCGCAACGACGGCGGGGCTTGCCGCTGTCGACAGCCGGTCTGGCATGCAGTTCGGCAAGCTCGCCGCGATCTATCGGTTGGTGAAGGACAACTACGTCGACAAGGTTGACGACGAAAAGCTGCTCAAGGGCGCGATCGACGGCATGCTGGGCAGCCTCGATCCGCATTCCGGCTATCTCGACGGGTCAGGCCTGCAACGGCTCGAAACCATGATCGACGGCAATTATTCGGGTCTGGGTCTTTCGGTGCAGCTCGATGACGGCGCGATCAAGGTGATCTCGCCCTTCAAGGGCAGCCCGGCGGAGAAGGCCGGGCTCAAGGCCGGCGATTACATCACCCACCTAGACGGCGTGCTCTATTTCGAGCGCGATCTGGACGAGGCGGTCGAAAAGATGCGCGGTCCGGCAGGCACGAACCTGCGCCTCACCGTGTTCCGCCCCGGGCGCGACGAGCCGTTTGATCTTACGGTGACGCGCGGCGTCATCGAGCTCGAACCTGTCACCTGGGAGGTCAAGAACCAGGCCGGCGTCATTTCGGTGAACGAGTTCTCGCGCGATGTGGGCCGCGATGTCGCTTCTGCCGTGCAGGACATGCGCAAGCAGGCCGCAGCCCGTGGCGGCCTGAAAGGCCTCGTTCTCGATCTGCGGTCCAATCCCGGCGGCTCGCTGGACGAGGCGGTTGCGCTATCCGACCTGTTCGTCAGCAGCGGCGACATCGTCTCGCAGCGCGGGCGCATCGCCAGCGAAAACCAGTACTATCGCGCCGAAACCATGTTCCGCGGCGATGTCGCCAAGGATCTGCCGCTTGTCGTGCTGATCGATGCGGGTAGCGCTTCCGCCTCGGAGATCGTCGCCGGCGCATTGCAGGACCACCGCCGCGCTGTCATCATGGGCGAGCGCAGCTTCGGCAAGGGCAGCGTCCAGTCGCTGATCGGCATCGACCGGACCAGCGCGATCAAGCTGACCACGGCGCGCTATTACACCCCGTCTGGTCATTCGGTTCAGGAAGGCGGGATCGAGCCGGATATTCGCGTGCCGCAACTTTCCGATCCCGATGCCCGGCTCCGTTCGGAGCGGGCCGTGCGCGAATCCGACCTGCGCGGCCACCTGATCAACGAGATCTCGTTCGATGACAAGAAGCTGGAGGCCGATCGCAAGGACGATCCCCGGTTCAGCCAGAGCGCCGAACAGCTCAAAGCGAAGGGCATCAC
>JAURNJ010000038.1 GCA_030830245.1 Novosphingobium sp.
CCTTCCTCAAGATGCACCACCAGCGCGGGATCGTCGCCGGCATTGCCTCGGGCGCGGCCGAAATCCAGCTCAACCTGGTCGCCACCAGCGTTCTCAACCTGCCGCGGGAGCCGCGCTGATGGACTTTGCCCTCACCCCCGATCATGTCACCCTGCTCGACGCGCTGGAAGGGATGGTCAAACCGTTCGCCACCGCGCCCATCGGCGAAGTTCCCTTCGCGCTTGGCAACGAAGAGCTGGAAGCGGCCCTTGTCGAGAGTGGGTTTCTCCAGATCGCCGGCGAACCGGAATTCGGCCTTATCGGCGCCATGCTGATGGCCGAGCGGGTGGCGCGGCTGCCCTTTGCGGTCGAGGCGGCGAACAGCGCCTTCCTCGGCCCGCTGCTTGGCGATGGCGCGGCTCGCCCGGTCTGCGTCGCCGAGGCCGACAGGCTGTGGCAGTCGATCCGTTACTTGAGCGACGGCGCCACCTTGCTGGTGCTGGGCAGGGACAACAGCGTGACAATGCTCACGCCAGCACCCGGATCGGTCCGCCCCGAACCGGAAGCCCTGTTTGCCTATCCGATGGGGCTTCTCGCTGCCGAAGAGGCGGAGCGCGGCCAGCCCGCCACCGGGCTCGATGGCCGGGAGGTGCGAATGCGCGCCAATCTTGCATTGGCCGCCGAGGCGACCGGGTTGCTGCGTGCCGCGCTAGCCAGCACCATCGAACATGTCTCGCAACGTCACCAGTTCGGTCGTCCGCTGGCGACATTCCAGGCACTTCGTCACCGGCTTGCCGAAAACCATGTGCGAACGGATTCGCTTTACTGGATGACGCTTCGTGCCGCCGGGCTGGCCGATCCGGGCCAGGCGGCGCTCGCTGCGCTCCATGCGCAGGAATGCGCCCGCGTAGCGGTATACGATTTCCATCAGATGCTTGGCGCGATGGGCATGACGCTCGAGCATCCGCTGCATTTCTGGACCTATCGCCTCAAGGCGCTGATCGGAGAGAATGGTGGACGCGGACGGCAGGCGCGCATGGCGGCGGAACTGCTCTGGCCGCAGGCATGAGCCTGGACTAGATTTCCCGCCAATGCGACAGGTCGCGGTCGACGATTTTCTCGAAGGCAGCGATATCGGCCTCAAGCCGCGCGATAAAGGCGCGCTCGGCTTCCGGACTGGCGGACGGCTTCTCCTTTAAGGCGGGTGGCCCCGCCCGGCTCACAAGGGCCCGGAACAGTCGCGGGCTGGTCCGACGCAGCAGACGAAGCGGCCAGGCCGGATTGTCAAAGCGATGATGCGGTTTGCGCACCGATCCCCGGTTTGCATGAACCTCGCGCGCCTTCGCCACGTCAGGCAATCCTATGCCGAGAAACGCCTCGATCGATGCAAGCGTAGCCAGGCGGGCGGCGCCAACCAGCACTTCCTGATCCAGGATCAGCACGCTTTCTCGCCCGAAGCACTCGATGAACGGGGCAATCTGCATGGCATAGCGCGTGGCACGGCGAGGCGGGTCCCTCTCGAGAAATTCGGCAAAGCTGCAAGAAATCCAGCCGCGCTCCCAGGCGTGCTTGTAGGCAGAACGCATGCGATCTAGCGGCTTGCGGTAGAGATAGATCAGCCTGAGATCGGGGTTGTATTCATGCATGTCTTCCCAGATTTCGGGGTTGAAACGCGGAGCCATGGTGTATGAAGGAGAGGCTTCGAGCTTCAGGCCCGGACGATCCGCAAACCTGGCATGATAGTCTTCAAGCCCGGCACGCCAATCGCGTGTCAGTGACCAGAAATCGAGCTCCTTTTCGGTTGATGCGTTGATGTCCGGGGATGTCTTGAGAATCTCGAACAGGGTCGAGGTCGCGCATTTCTGGGCACCCAGGATAATCGCGCCGACCGGTAGGGTTTTGGTGCTCATTCGGCGGCGAGCGATAATCGGGCGTGCCGCCAAGAGCAAGTCGCGCTAGGATAGGCCCTGGATGCGCCTGTTGCCCGCCTGGATGTTTGCCCTCTCCAGCCTGACATTGGCGGTGCCTGGCGCTGGCGCCCACGGTGAGATGGCCCAACCGCTCGCAATGCGCGAACAGATGCTGCGGCTCGGCGAGGTCGACTGGCGCATTCGGCTTGCTGCCGGAAACCTGTGCCCGCAGATGGCCTCGGGTATCGGCGTGGTTATCGACCATGCTGCTGCCTATGGCTCGCCCGATGGCAGTGCATTCACCCGCGCCCTCAGGCTGGGTAAGCTGCCGCAGGTGGCAGTCGTCGCAGCCGGTTCGCCAGCCGCACAGGCAGGGGTCAGGCCCGGCGACGAACTGGTGGCGATCGGCGACACCGCCATGGCGGATTTGCTCGCCGCATCGCGCGACCCGAGCCTGTTCGCCGAAGAGGTGATGGAATCGCTGGCCGCGCTACCCCCCGGACTACCCGCCACACTGATCCTGCAACGCGGCAAGGCGAGTTTGCGCAAGAAGATCGCGCCGGTCGCAGTCTGTGGCAGCCGCACCATTCTGGACAGCGGACGCTCGCTCGCGGCCTATAGCGATTCCCGCAACCTGGCAGTGACCTCGGCTCTGATCGAATTCACTGCCAACGACGATGAACTGGCGCTGATCGTGGGGCATGAGCTGGCGCATGTGGTCCTGCCGCGTGCTCCGGGCGCGCAACAACAGCAGGAATCCGAAGCAGACCTATTCGGCGCGAGGCTGGCTCACTGCGCTGGCTATGACGTGGCGCGCGCGGCGGATTTCTGGCCACGCTACCGCGTGCAGGACGAATTGGCCCGCTCGCGCGTGCCAACCCACCCCTTGCCCGAACGGCGCGAGGAAGCGATCCGCGCCGCCTTGCCAGGTCTTGCCTGCCCGGTCAGCCTCTCGCTTGCAGAACCCCAGCGGTCGAGCCGCCATCGACCTTGAGGTCGCTTGCAGTGATGAAGCCCGCCTCGTCGCTGCACAGGAAGCGAGCAGCCATGGCGATGTCCATCGGCGAGCCGATGCGCCCGATCACGGCTGCGTTCATCGTATCGGCGGCACCGGCGGTCTTCTCGTTCTCGGCAAGGCCCATTGGCGTGTGGATGACGCCCGGCGAGATGGAGACGACGCGCACCCCCTTCGGGCCAAGCGCAATGCCCCAACGCACGGTCTGCAAATGGACGCCACGCTTGGACAAGGAATAACTAACACCGCGCTTGCCGACTTCGCCGCCATTGCCGCCCATTGCCTCGACCGCGGCGCCGATGCCCTGGATGAAACCATCGGCCAGCGGATCAACAAGCAATGCATCGATCTCGGGTATGGCGGGCATCATGTGCCCGGCCATCGAGGCGATGGGGATGACAGCGCTGCCCGCCGCAAGCTTCGGCTCCAGCGCTTTCATCAGCAGCTCGGTGCCGACGAGATTGACCTTCATGATCGCCTGCCAATCGGCCAGCGCAGGTGATAGACCAGCGGTATGCACCACCGAACAGGTACGGGTCGCGTCGAGTTCGCCCGCAAGCGCTGCCAGATGTGCCTCGTCGAGCATGTCGCCTGCATGGGCAGTCACGATGTGCCCGGCATCGCGCAGTTCCTTGGCGAAAGATTCGAGCCGGTCCTTCGATACGTCGCTGAGCACGAGGTCGCAGGTCGCGCCGAACAGATAGGCGCAGGCCCGGCCCATGCCGCCCGCCGCACCGGTGATCAGCGCCTTGCGGCGCACCACTGCACTCTTCATCGTCTACTCCCCTGAATTTCGATCAACCGGCATGCCCTTGGGCGCGCAACATGCGCGCATTGAAAACGTTTGGCTGGCCAGTATGAGCGGTGATGCCGCCATCGACCACAAGATTGTGGCCATTGATATAGCTCGCGTCGTCCGAGGCGAGAAAGGCGATAGCGCCAGCCACATCCTCTGGCTGACCAAGCCGGTGCAGCGGCACCCGCTGTTCCCAGTCCTCCCGCACTTGCGCGTTCTCGAGAATGCCTGCGGCCAAGGGTGTCACGATCACTCCAGGGCAGACCGAATTGACGCGAACGCCAAGTTCGCCGCATTCCATAGCCAAGGCACGCGTGAAGTTGACCACCGCGCCTTTACTTGCGTTGTAGGCAGTCATCTGGAAATCGCCGGCGAGACCTGAAATCGAGGCAACATTCACGATGTTGCCTCGCGTCGGTTCAAGGTGCGGAATGGCCGCCTTGCTGCACAGGAATACTCCGGTTGAATTGACTGCAAAAGTCCTTTCCCACGATTCGAGTGGAAGGCTTGCAGTTGGCAAGGCCGTGCCAATCCCTGCATTGTTGACAATGCAATCGAGCTTGCCTCGCCGATTTACGGTCTCAGCGATCATCGCCTGGACCTGTGCTTCATCGGTGACGTCGGCACGCAAGAAAAGCGAGCCACCGGGCAGCGACGCAGGCTCGTTGAGGTCGGAGACCGTCACCAGCGCTCCTTCAGCGGCAAACCGCGCTGCTGTCGCCGCGCCGATCCCGCTCGCCGCGCCCGTTACGATCACCACCTTGCCGGAAAATCTTGTCATGCCTGCTCCCATTGCGCATTCAGTCGCGCGCGATGCTTAGCCACGAAACCTCCCACCCGCCAGCCGGTGAATCTCACCGCCATGTCGTGATCGCCGGGGCGAGCGGTGTGATCGGCGCTCCGGCAGTGGTGGCATTCGCCCGCGCTGGCTGGCATGTGACGGCGCTGTCGCGGCGGCGGCCAATCGTTCCCGAAGACTGCGACTTCGACCACCTGGCGCTCGATTTCAGCGATGCAGATGTCTGCAAGCGAGCGGTGGCAGACCTGCCGCCGGTGACGCATCTCGTCTATGCCGCTGTTTCCGAGGCGCCGGGACTTTCCCCCGGATGGATCGACGAAGACCTGATCGCGAAGAACGGCGCCATGCTTCGCCACGTGCTCGGGCCGCTGGCCGAGACTGGCAATCTCCGGCACGTCTCGATCCTGCAAGGCACCAAGGCTTATGGCGGGCACTTGCACCCCGTAACGCTCCCCCTTCGCGAGAACGGCACGCGCGACGATCATCCAAACTTTTACTGGCTGCACGAAGATTTCACCCGCGAGCAGGCAGCCAAACACGACTTTGCCTTCACCATCTGGCGCCCTCAGGTGCTTCTGGGCAGCGCGCCGGGCGCGGCGATGAACCCGGTCGCGGCAATCGGTGCCTATGCCGCGATCTGCCGCGAGCGTGGTCTGCCTTTCGCCCTGCCCGGCGAGGCGGTCGGGCTATGGGAAATGGTCGATGCCGACCTGTTTGCCGATGCGCTGGTCTGGAGCGCGACCAGCAAGGAAGCTGCAGGCGAGACTTTCAACTTCACCAATGGCGATCTCTTCGCGCTGCGCCATTCCTGGAGCGAACTGTCCGAGGCGCTGGAGCTGAGCAGCGACGGAAATGCGCCGGAAAGCTTGGTTTCCTTTTTTGCACAAGCCGAAAGCCGGTCAGCCTGGCAGGCAATCGCAGCACGCGAAGGCCTGGTGCTGGGCGAGCTCGACGCCCTGCTCGGCCAGTCGCACATCTACCTCGATATCCTGAACAGCGGTCGAGCAGCGCAACGGGTACTGCCGATGGTCGTCAGCACCATCAAGCTGCGCCATGCGGGGTTTGCTGGCTGCATCGACAGTTTCGTTTCGTTGCGGCGCCAGCTTGCCATGATGGTTGCGCTCAAGCTGCTTCCACGCCATTGCGATCCGAGGCATGGGGCAACTTAGTGGCGACAGCAGCAAATATCAGGCCGGGCGGTGGCAACGGCGCAGGCAGGCCAACTGCCGCCGAACTCGAACGCCGCAAGGCGCGGGTCATGGCTGTCGCGACCGAACTGTTCATAGCGAATGGCTATGCCGGCACCTCTCTTATCGACATCGCGCGAGGCGCCGGTGTCGCCACGCGTACGCTCTACCAGCATTTCGGCGACAAGGAGGCGCTGTTCCGCGAGGTCATCTATGCTCGCGATGCAGCCGGAGCGATTGAGAAACCGACTGTCGAGGACGGAGACACGCTGTTTGATGCGCTGATGCGTGCGGCTCGCTACGCGATCGAAGTTACCTACCGCCCGCATTCGATCGGGCTGATGCGGCTGATGATTGCGGAAAGCCAGCGCTTCCCCGAGTTCATGAAGCAGACGGCGATGTCGATCTTCGCCCGGTTCGAACACAACATCGAGAAGGTCTTCATCACGCTCGAACAGGCTGGCGCGATCCCGGCCGGTGATCATGCCCGTTCGGCCACCATGTTCGACGATCTTATTGAGGGCAGTCGTCCGCTCATGACCTATACCAACTGGCGCGCCGGTCCACCCAGTGACGAGGAACTGCGCGAACGGATCGAGTTCTTCATCCGCGGACGCTACGGCGAGGAGGTTCTGGCGCGTTCGACGACCGATCGGGTCAGGCTTTCTCAGCAGTGAAATCCGGATATTTTCCAAGGCTGAAAAACAGTGCCGAAGCAATCAGCGCCAGCGGGATATAAGCCTGAAGCGTGATCGTGTATCCGCCAGTAAGGTCGTAGCCCAGACTGACGAGGAATGGCCCCAGCCCGGTCGCGAAGGCCAGCACGCCCGAGACTACCCCGAAGATTGTTCCGAACGCCTTGAGGCCGAAATGCCGCGTTGTCAGATAGGCCACGCAATCGAGTTCCGCGCCAAGCGCCAGTCCGAGGATCAGCACCGCTACCGAGGCGACCGGCACCGAGCCGGGGAAGGCGAGCAGCAATCCCGCCGAGACGATCGGCACCAGCAGGCTCATGCCTCCGACCCAAGAACCATTGACCCTGTCGAGCAGGTAGCCGCCGACGAGCCTGCCAACTATCGTCGATGCCCCCACCAGTCCGGCAATCCCCGCCGCCTGTCCGCGCGAAATCCCGGCGGCAGAGAAGATCGGAATCAGGTTGGAGACGAACGAGATGATCACCAGCGTTGTCACGAAGGCGGCCCCGGCGAGCCGCGCGAATTTCCAAGAGAGCAGTCCCTCGCGCCAGTCCAGCCCGGCAAGTACGGCAGCAGGCTCGCTCTGGGCCTTGCCGGCCAGTCGCACGCGATCCGCCGCGCTCGAAAAGAACAGGAAGACCACGGGGAACACCACCGCACAGAAGGTCGAGATCAGCGCAACATAGGCCACGCGCCAGCCATAGGTGTCGATCAGCCAGGTCGCATAGATCGGCGTCAGGGTGGAACTGAGCGCTGCGCCGCACAGCATGACCGAGATGGCAAGCCCCCTGCCCTTGTCGAACACGCTGGAGACGCCCGCCGTCCAGGTCGTCGGCTTCATCGGCGCGCTGGCAAAGGAGAGCACGAACCAGAGCGCCAGCCACAGGCCGAGAGAGGCGGTGGCGAGCGACAGCGTGCAGAAGGCTGCCCAGAAGCTGAGGATGGCGAACAGCCCCACCCGGCGCGGCCCTAGACGGTCGATGACGATCCCGGCAAGCGGGGTCAGCAGGATGCCGAGCAGGGAATAGAGCGTCATGCCCGAGGCGATCTGGGCCCGACTCCAGCCGAATTCCTCTTCCAGCGGGGCGATGAACGGCCCCAGCGAGTATATCGTTACCGAAGACAGCGCAAAACCGAGCGCTCCCGCCAGCACGACAGTCCAGCTGCGCCGCCACTCCTGCGCGGCGCTCAGCGGCGCGGTTTTGGTTTCGCTTGTCACGTCAACGATAAGGACTGGTGGCGCGCCGCTCAGATGTCGAAGTCCGCGCCCGGCCCGTCGATGCCCAGCGCTCGACCGCGCGCATAATCTCCCGCGATGGTCGTGCGCAGCATAAGTCGCGTGTCCTCCGGATGGGTGCCTTCGGCGCAGTGCAGCACCCGCCAGTTGTCCCACAGCACCATGTCGCCCATCTGCCAGTCGTGGAAATAGGCCAGTTCGGGGTCCATGCAGTACTTGCACACCTCGTGCAGCAGTTCGTCGCCTTCGTAGGAGCCGTTCTCGTAAATGCCCGAGGCAAAGCCCGGCGAGACGTTCAGCACCTTGCGCCCGGTCTTCTCCTGCTCATAGACCATCGGATGGATGACGCGCGGATAGGTGAAGCGGGCGCGCTCGATCGCAAGGCCCGATTCGGCCATGCGCAGGAACTTGACACCCTCGATGTTGGCGAAGCGCAGTTCGGTGAAATCGATGTGGATCTCATAGACGACGTGCAGGTTCTCGATCTTCTCGCGCAGGTGCTGCGGCAGGCGCTCGTAGGCGGCAATCTGGCACAGGAAACCGGTCCTGCCGAAACGCGGCGGGATGATCTGCGGGCGCAGGATTCCGCCGTGATTGATCGCGGCGCTGTAGACGAGATCAGAATGCCACGGCAGCCAGCCGCCGCGCTTCTCGCCGCCAACCTCGTACATCGCGCCATCGTTGGGATAGAACTTGATGTTGGTCAGCGCCGAATTGCCCTGAGTGCGGACCGAAGGGAACAAGTGCTCCTCGTTCTTGCCGAAGCAAGAGCTCAGCTCGAGCTGCATCTCCTCGCTGTCCTCGCAACCGCGAAACAGGATCACGCCCTTGTCGATCCACAGGTCATAAAGCGACTGGCGCACGCTCTCGTCCGACAGCGAGGCAAGAGTCAGCCCGGAAACGGTTGCTCCGAACGGCAGGCCTTCTGCCAGGGGTGCAACGTCGTAGCGGTTGGCGACTGTGGCCATCGAAACTCTCCTCAAGGTGCCGCATGGCTCAGGGCGGCTTGGGGCCAAGAATGGCATGGCTCGTGCTTCGTGGCAATTGACGCTTGTCAACCGGTTCTGCGGATTGGACAGTGCAGCCGAAAAGCGGGAGGATCGCCATGAACG
The DNA here is from genome assembly GCA_030830245.1 of Novosphingobium sp. Classification (GTDB taxonomy): domain Bacteria; phylum Pseudomonadota; class Alphaproteobacteria; order Sphingomonadales; family Sphingomonadaceae; genus Novosphingobium. Next base: position 8,731 of record JAURNJ010000038.1, read on the forward strand.
AAGTGACCATAGCCTGTGATGCAAACAACCATCTTGGCGAGACCCCGATCTGGTCGGCCAACGACCAGGCGTTGTGGTGGGTCAATTGCGAGGAGCCGCCCGAGGTGCATCGCTGGTCGCCATCGACCGGAGAGCATCGCAAGTGGGAATTTCCGCAGCGGGTCGGCGGTTTCGTCCACAAGCCGAACGGCACCTTGCTGGTTGCGCTGGCCGATGGTCTGTACGATTTCGATCCGGCCACCGGCGCGACCAACCTGCGAGTGAAATCCGGCCTGCCGCCACAGGTGAAACTGCACGAATGCCACTGCGACCGGCAAGGCCGATTCTGGATCGGCGGATACGATCACGATTTCGGCCATGATCGCAGCTCGCGAAAGGCAAGCTGGTTCCGGCTCGACGGCGATGTGCTCACGCCGGTCATCGATGGCGTTGCCGTGGCCAACGGCCTTGCCTTCAGCCCCGACGGCACAAGAGTCTACATGGCCGATGCGCCCAGCCGGAGCGTCAGTGTCTATGACTACGATCCCGCCACCGGCACTCCGTCGAACCCCCGGCTCTTCTTCAAGCTGGAGGAAGGCGAAGGTTTCCCCGACGGGGCAACCGTGGACAGCGAGGGTGGTTACTGGCTCGCCAATGTCGCCGCAGGGCGGCTGCGCCGCTATTTGCCGGATGGCACGCTCGAACGGATCGTCGAGCTGCCCTTCTCAAACCCGACCAAGCCAGCTTTCGGGGGGCCCGATCTGGCAACACTCTACGTCACCTCCTGCCAGCTCGACCTACCGGTCTATTGTGAGCCGACAATCGGTAACGGTGCGGTCTTTGCCGTCGACACCGGCTTTCGCGGTGTTGCCGAAACGCCTCTGCGCGACTAGGAGAATGAATCGCGAGCGGTGCATTCTTTCGACCGTCGCTTTGAAGGGTCTGAATAGCAATGTATCTCGCGCCCGAAGGCGATGAGCTCGAACTGGCGAGCGCAGCGGCGGACTTCATCGCCGATGCGCTGCCGATCGCACGCCTGCATGAAGGTGGCGGCCCGGACATGGGCGCCGAATTGCGCGCGACTCTCGGCGCGATGGGCTGGTTCGCGCTGGCTTTGCCGGAAAACAGGGGCGGCTCTGGCCTCAGCGCGGTCGAACATGCACTGTTCTTCCGCGAGATCGGTCGCGAGTGCGGCCCGATCGACATACTTGCCCAGGCTCTTGCCGCTAACTGTGTCGCCGAGGAAAATCTCCGCGCCGCGCTGATCGCGGGAGAAGCAGGCGTCGCGCTGCTGGTGCCCGATGGCCACTCATATCGCTTGATCGGCGCGCCGCAGGCGAGTTACGGCCTGCTCGTCGCCGCAAGAGGTGCAGCGCTTTACGATTTGACGAATGCCACCATCGCATCGCGCCCGGCGCTCGATCCGGCAAATTCACTGGCAATTGCAAACGGTCTTGTCAGGCCAGTCGAGACTGCAAGCGGACCAGCCATCTGGCAACTCGGGCAGGTCGGCGCGGCGGCGATACTGCTTGGCCTGTCGGAGGCCGCGCTGGACCTGACCGTCGAATATGCAAAGGTGCGCGAAACCTTCGGAAAGCCCATCGGCGCCTGGCAAGCCGTGCGCCATGCTTGCGCCGACATGGCGGTTGCCATCGAAGGCGCTCGCGCGCAGCTGTGGTACGCTGCGACCGCACTCAAGGAAGCGCGCGGTGATGCACAGGCCCACCTCGATGCCGCCAAGCACCTCGCCAACGAGGCCGCGCTGTTCGCGACCGACAACACGATCCAGCTTCACGGCGGCATTGGCGTCACCGACGAGCACAACGCG
>JAURNJ010000005.1 GCA_030830245.1 Novosphingobium sp.
CGGTGGACGGCGCCACCGTACGAATAACGCTGGCGTAATGCGGATGCAGCCCCGAGGACAGGATCACGCGGGAACGGCGGGTCATGCGCCCGGCCATCAGGATCGCTTCCCAGCAGGCGGTCGAGCCATCGTACATCGAGGCGTTGGCGATATCGGTCCCGAACAACCTGGCGACCTGCGTCTGGAACTCGAACAGCACCTGCAGCGTGCCCTGCGCGATCTCGGGCTGATAGGGCGTATAGGCGGTTAGGAATTCGCCGCGCTGGATGAGGTGATCGACCGAGGCCGGGACATGGTGACGGTAGGCCCCAGCGCCCAGGAAGAACGGCGCCGAACCCGCGGAGAGGTTCTTCGCGGCCAGTGCACTCATGTGGCGTTCCACCGCCATTTCGCTGGCATGCGATGGCAGGCCGGCGATGGGACCCGAAAGCCGGGCTTCCTCAGGTACGTCTGTGAACAGGTCGTCGATCGACGACGCGCCCAGGAAATCGAGCATTTCGGCGCGGTCGGCAGCGGTAAGGGGAAGGTAGCGCATGGTGATCAAAGCCCCGCCACATAGGCGTCGTAGGCCGCTCTATCCATCAGGCTGCCCAGTTCGTTCGCATCGGCAATCGCGATGCGGAACAGCCAACCGCCGCTTTCCGCCTCGCTGTTGACCAGTTCGGGCTGCTCATCCAGGTCGCCGTTGACCTCGGTCACCGTTCCCGAAACCGGCGTGTAGATGTCGGAGGCAGCCTTGACCGAGTCGACCACTGAAACCGAATCACCCTGCTTCACCGCGCTGCCCTCGCCGGGCAGTTCGACGAAGGTGATGTCGCCCAGCTGGCCCTGCGCGTAATCGGTAATGCCGACCGTGCCGGTGTGGCCATCGACTTCGATCCATTCGTGGTCCTTGGTGAAATAACGGCTCATGCACGTGGCTCCTCAGCGGTGATAGCGGTGGGGGACGAAGGGCATCGGCACGACCCGCGCGTCGAGCCGCTTGCCGCGCATCTCGATTTCGAGAGTGGCGCCATGGGCGGCGCTGGCGGTGTCGATAGTGGCCATGGCGATCGGGTGCTGCAGCGACGGCGAAAACCCGCCCGATGTTACGACGCCGACTTCGCTGTCGCCCGAATAGACCACGGCGCCCTCGCGCGCGGCCATCCGGCCATCGAGCGCGAGACCGATGCGGCGGCGCGGGGCGCCATCGGCAAGCAGTTGCAGGATGCGTTCCGCACCCGGAAATCCGCCTTGCTCCCGGCGCTTCTTAGAGATCGCGAAGGCAAGATCGGCACTCACCGGATCGGTTTGAGGATCGAGATCGTGTCCATAGAGCGGCAATCCGGCCTCAAGCCGCAGCGAATCGCGCGCGCCGAGGCCGATCGGCTTCACTTCCGGCTGCCCGCAAAGCGCTTCGGCCAGCGCGGCGGCATGTTCCGCCGGGACCGAAATCTCGAACCCGTCCTCACCGGTGTAGCCGCTGCGGCTGACCCTGAGCGGAACATCGTCCCACCGGCAAGCGCCCACCTGCATGAATCTTAAATCGCCCGGATCGGGAACCAGGCCGAGCCGGCCAAGAGCAACGGCAGCCTTGGGCCCCTGCAGCGCCAGCAGCGCGTCGTCGTCCAGATGATTGAGAGTAATTTCGTCCGGCAGATGCTCGCGCAGATAGGCGATGTCGTCCCATTTGGTAGCGCCGTTGACGACAAGGTAGAGGTGATCGCCGGCATTGGTGACCATGAGGTCGTCGAGGATTCCCCCGTCCTCTGCCAGCAGCAGCGAGTAGCGCACCCGGCCAGGCTTCAGCGCCGAAATGTCGCCCGGCAGCAGGGCTTCCAGCGCCTCGGCGGCGCCCTCGCCGGACACGGTGAGCTGGCCCATATGGCTGACATCGAACAGCCCGGCGCTTTCGCGAGTCCACAGATGCTCAGCGATGATGCCCTCGTACTGGACCGGCATCCAGTAGCCCGCGAATTCGACCATCCGCGCGCCGAGCTCGCGGTGCCAGCCATCGAGCGGCAGCACCCAGGTCTCGGCCTCGGCTCCATCGTCAGTTTCGGGATCGGCACATTCGCTCAAAGCACAACTCCGCACAGTCTGGCACGGCCAATCTGGCCAGGTGCCCCCTCTGTCACGGAAGCCTGAGAGCTTTCCCCCGGCGCTTGGGTCCGGAGTTACACCTTCGGCGGCCCCACCCTGCCGGGCGACGCACTTTCCAGAGTATCGCTATCGACTGGAACGCGGTCCTTTTGCCTGAGAGTTTCCGGGGCGGTTGCTCCTTCGGCGCCCGATGACCGGTCCAAGGACCGAATCGCCGGGTCTCTCCCGCGCTGTCAGCGACGGTTGGAAGCTTGGCCATGCCCTCTGAACGAGTCAACGCATGGACGACCCAACCGGGCAGACTAATCCCCAACCCGTTTGATGACGTAGCGCATGGCGTCGAGATCGTGGATGAAACGCCCGCCTGCCTTCTGCCTGGCAAGCGCGAAGATCGCATCGCACAGCGTTTCGACGCGGACGGACCGGAATTTCCGGTATTTGCCATGCAGGAACAGGTCGATGAGCGGGCTCAGCCACATCGCCAGTCTTTCCAGCGGCCGCGATTCCTTGCGTGGCCCCCTGATCCGGCCAGGCCGCAAAATGTCGAAACGGCGAAATCGTACCCGGCTCACCGCTTCTTCCACGCCGCCCTTGACGCGCAGGTAAAAGCTCTTGGCAAGGACGTCCGCCCCCGCCGACGAGATCAGGATGAAATGCTCGATACCCGCCGCCTTGGCGGCCTTCGCGCATGACACCACCAGCTCGTGATCGACCGCGCGAAACGCTTCCTCGTCCTTGTCGACCTTCGCCATGGTCGTGCCGAGAGCGCAAACCAGCACCTGTGCGTTGGAGGCCGCAATCGCGTCGGGCCAGCCTGACGGATCGGCAAGCAGCATCTCCATGCGCGCGCCATAGGGCAAAGCCACTTCGCGCCTGGAGACGCCGACAATCCGCACGTCCGACCGGCTGACCGCTCGCTCGATCAGCGAATATCCTGTCAGCCCCGTCGAACCGACAATACATATGCGGACCACATCAGACATTACACAGATCTTCATGCGTGCGGCCATAGATCTGGCTATGGCAGCGAATCGCGTAGCGGTCGGTCATGCCGGCGATGTAATCGGCGATGTGACGGCTGCGGTCGGGTTCGGTCTTGGGCAGGGTCCCGATCCACTCCTCATCCATCAGCACCGGCTCTTGCGAAAAGGCGGCAAACAGCTCTGCAATGACGGCTCTTGCGCGTTCGGCCGTCGCCATCTGGTCGGGGTGATTGTAGAGCCTTGAATAAATGAAGCGCTTGAATCCGCGTTC
>JAURNJ010000039.1 GCA_030830245.1 Novosphingobium sp.
AATCGATCATCCTCGTCCGATCCACCGAGGACACGATCTCGGCCTATTACAACGTGTGCCAGCATCGCGGGCGGCGGCTGGTCAATCCGGGCAAGGGATTTTCCAGGGGCGGATTCCTGTGCAACTTCCATGGCTGGAAGTGGAATCTTGCGGGCAACAACACCTTTGTCTTTCATCCCGAGCAGTGGGAAGGATGCCCGGAGTTCACCACCGAGGCGCTGGCGCTAAAGCGGCCAAAGGTCGATACCTTCGGTGGCTGGGTCTGGGTCAACATGGACCCCAATTCGGTCTCGCTGCGCGAATGGCTCGAACCGTGCGGGGAGTGGCTTGAACCCTTCGAGTTCGAGGGCTGCCGCCGCGCCTGGCATGAGACGGTCATCGCCCCGGTGAACTGGAAGGTGGTGATGGAGGCCTTCCACGAAGGCTACCATTCGGGTGCGACGCATAATTCCTGGGTGGACTATTACTCGATGCTCTCGCCGACCCACGCTTACGGCAAGCATGTCGGCTTCACCACGCAGTTCCTAGAAATGCCGAAGATGAAGCGCGAGGACGGCAAGTGGACGCAGGCCGTCAACGGCGCGGACATGCTCTATTACCAGTCAAAGGAATTGCACGACGAATTGCTGGCGCAGGTCAGCGATTCGGGCATGCGCGCGCTCGAGCGGCTGCGACAGGAATTCCCGCCCGGATCGGACGAGACGAACCTGTTCCCGCGGTTCATCGAACTGAGCAAGGAAGAGATGGAGGCCGAAGGCGCGAAATGGCCTGAAAGGCTCGACATGGAAGCCATGCTCAAGCCCGGCATCTCGATCCACATTTTCCCCAATACCATCGTCTTGCCGACGCCCGATGCGGTGCTGTGGTATCGCATGCGCCCGCACCCCACCGACAACGAGAGCTGCATTTTCGATATCTGGTCGCTGAACCGCTATGCGCCTGGCAAGGAGCCCGAGGTCACGCAGCACATTTCCGAAGGATTTGCTGCAGCAAAGGGCCGCAACCCGTTCCTGGAACAGGATTTTGCGAACATGGAAGCGGTGCAGAAGGGCATGCGCTCGCGCGGCTGGGAAGGGGCGCGGACCAATCCGCTGGAAGAGATCAGCGTCAATCACTTCCATCGCGTGCTCGACGAATTCTACGCGATGGATCCCATGTAACGCAAAATCCAGCCTGACCGGGGAGAGGCCATGGCGACCGATTTCGATGTTGTGATTGTCGGCACGGGCTTTGCCGGGCATTGCGCCGCGCTGGAAGCGGCAGCCGCGGGCGCGCGCGTGCTGCTCGTCGATTCCGAGGCGCAGATCGGCGGGTCGAGCCGACTTTCGACCGGCATGATGATGGCGGCGGGCACGCGCTTTCAGGCCGAGCGCGGCATCGATGACGAGCCGGATCGTCTGTTCCGCCACTATGTCACCGCGAACCAGTGGCTGGTGCAGCCCTCGCTCGCCCGGCGGCTGTGCTTCGATGCCGCCAGCACGCTCGAATGGCTGAACGATCTGGGCGTCGAGGTGATCGATGTCATCAAGTCGGGCGAAGAGGACCGCGCGCGCGGCCATGTCACCCGCGGTGGCGCAGCGATCATCGAGGTGCTGAGCGGCAGGCTTGGGCAATACGACAAGGTCGATATCGCGCTCGGCACGCGGGTGGATCGGCTGGTGATGAGAGGCGGAGCTGTCGTCGGGATCGGCGTCGGCGAGGACGAGATCAGCGCCGGGGCTGTCGTCATTTCTACCGGTGGCCTGTCGGCAAACCACTCGATGCTCGATCGCTGGATGCCCGGCGTGCTCGATCAGGCGAACGGTCCACTCTACCACCAGTCGACCCCCTGGGCGCGTGGCGACGCGATCGTGCTGGCCGAGCAGGTTGGCGCGCAAATCCTCTCCGGGCTCGGCTCGCGGGCGCCGGCCTGGCCGTTCGGCGGGGGTTACCTTCCTGGCTACATGATGGTGGTGAACCGGCTGGGGCGGCGCTTCTACAACGAATCGGAGAGCTATTCGGCCTCCGAAGTAGCCTTCCTGTCGCAACCGGGCGCGCTAGGCTTCATGGTGTTCGACGACGCCAGCAAGAGCGCGATGGTCCGGCCTTCGGACGTCGAGCCATACATGCGCATCATGCTGCCTGAGACGGACTATCTCCAGCAGGCCTGGACCAGCAGCGCCGTGGACGATCACGTCTCGCTCGGTCACGTGTTCAAGGCCGACACGATAGAGGCCTTGGCGCAGCAGATGGGCCTGCCCGAAGCCAACCTTGCTGGTTCGGTCACGCGCTACAACCAGCTCGTCGATGCAGGTGAGGACAGCGACTATCTCAAGCCTGCCGAAGTGCTGCGGCCGATCCACACTGCGCCGTTCTATGGCGTGCAGATGAAGCTCAACATGCTGGCCCTGACTGCCATCGGCATGCGCATCGACCACGAAGCCTGCGTCATTCATGAAAACTCGTTGCCTATTCCGGGCCTCTATGCCGCCGGGGAATGCGTCGGCGGGGTGCTCGGCTCGATCTATGTCGGCAGTGGCAATGCCGTCGCCAACTGCACCGTCTTCGGGCGGGTTGCGGGTCGGAATGCGGCGCGTCTTGCGCTGGGGGCAGAGGCATGACCGAGACGACACCAAATCGCGATGCATGGCGCGACCTTGTCGTCGAGGAGGCACTTGAACCCGATCTGCCGATCATCGATCCGCACCATCACATCTGGCCGCAGTCCCCCGTTCCGGGTGCCGAACCCTGGGGAAGCGACGACTTGTTTCGCTACAAGACGGGCAGCGGGCACAATATCGTCGCTACCATGTTCGTCGAATCCGGTGTCGGCTACCGGACGAGCGGCCCGCCCGAACTGCTGAGCGTGGGCGAGACGGAATATGCCGAACAGGTTGCTTGCGATGCCGAGTCAATGGGTGGGCGGTTGACCGGCACTGTTGCCGGGATTGTCGTCGCCGCCGACCTGATACTTGGCGCGCGGGTGGCCGATACGCTCAATGCCCATCTTGCAGCGTCGAGCCGGGTGAGGGCAGTCCGCGCGCTGACCGCCTGGGATCCGGACATGCCCTATGACATGGGCACGCGCCCCGGGATGCTCGCCGACCCGGCGTTCCGCGAAGGTGCGGCGCAGCTTGCGTCGCGCGGTCTGGCGCTCGACGTGTGGCTGATGCATCCGCAGATGCCCGATCTGCTGGCGCTCGCGAAACAGCTACCGGACACGCAATTCGTGCTCGATCATCTGGGCGCACCATTGGGGGTGGGGCGCTTTGCCGGTGATGCCGAGGCAACCTTCGCCCAGTGGGAGCAACTGCTCTCGCCGCTGGCGAAACTGCCCAACGTCGCGGTGAAGCTCGGCGGCCTGAACATGCCGCTGACGGGCTTGTGTGTCGACGAACTTGCTCACCGGCCTTGGAACTCAGACCAGATGGCTCAGGCGCAAGGCCGACATGTCCTTCGCGCCATCGAGCTGTTCGGACCCGATCGCTGCATGTTCGAGAGCAATTTCCCGGTGGATCGCGCGCTGACCAACGGCACCGTCCTGTGGAACGCCTTCAAGCGCATCGCTGCGGGCTTTACGGCGGACGAGAAGCACGCGCTGTTCTTCGGCACCGCGAACCGCATTTACCGGCTCGGCCAGAGCGCGGGCTGACCATGCAGGCCGACATCGTCATCGCCGGGGGCGGGACAGCCGGATCGGTGCTCGCCAACCGGCTGTCCGAAGACGGCAAGCTCAAGGTTCTGTTGGTCGAGGCAGGGCCTGACGATACCAGCCCCCTAATCCGCATACCCAAGGGGATGGCCCGCCTGCTGAGCGATCCCGAGCATACCTGGTATTATCCCACCACGCCGGGCCGGGACGACATCAGGCCCGAGGTCATGATGCGCGGGCGGATGCTCGGTGGATCGAGCGGGATCAACGGCATGGTCTATCACCGCGGCCAGCCTGCCGATTATGACCGGTGGGAGGAGCTTGGCCTTGTCGGGTGGGGTTGGACGGACATGCTGCGCTGTTTCAGGGCGATAGAGAACCACATGCTCCCCGAAACCGGCTGGCGCAGCAAGGCGGGGCCAGTGCCGATAAGGGTCGCCACCTCCTTTCCTCCGCTGCTTTCGGCAATGATCGCGGCGGCAGCGGCAAAAGGGCTACCGTTCAAGGAAGAACCCAACCTGCCCAACCAGCTCGGAGCTGGGCCAGTCGCCGAAAACATCGATCGCTCCAGCAAACGAGTAAGCGCGGCGCGGGCATTCCTTTCGCCAGTGGTGCGGCGGCGACCCAACCTTTCCATCCTGACCGGCACGCGGATCGAGCGCGTGCTGTTCGATGCCGGTCGCAGGGCCACCGGCGTCGTATGCCGTCGTGGCAGCGACGCGTTCGAAATCGCAGCCAGCCGCGAAGTGATCCTGTGCGCTGGAACCATCGAATCGCCCAAGATCCCGCAGATTTCCGGAGTTGGGCCGGCGGCGTTGCTCAAGCGGATCGGGGTTCCCGTCGTGCATGACAGCCCCGGCGTCGGCGCCAATTACCGCGATCACTATTGCGTGCAGCCGCAGTGGCGCCTGCGCCATCACCGCGACAGCGAGAATCGCGAACTGCGGGGCTGGCGGCAGGGATGGAGCGCACTGCGCTACATGCTGTCGGGCTGCGGGCCGCTAGGTTATGGCTCCCACCGGCTGGCCATGTTTGCCGATGTCGCCTCTGGCAACGGGCGCGCCGATGCCCAATTCCTGTTCGCGCCCTATTCGCTCGACCAGAGGCCGGGGCTCGAGAAAATCCAGATGGAGGCAGAGCCGGGCGGTCACTTCGCGGTGTTTCCATTGCGCGGCACCAGCCAGGGCGTGGTCGAAGCCGCATCGGCGGACCCAAACGAATTGCCGGTAATCCGCCCGCGTTACCTCGATAGCGCCTATGACCGGGAGGTCACCGTTGCAGCGGTTCGGCTGATGCGCCGGATCATGGCCGATCCGCTGCTGGCGCCCTTCGTTGTCGGCGAGACGGGCGAACTGGCAAAGGCGCACAGCGACGAGGAAATCATCGAAGCGGCGCTGCTTCATGGCTCATCCGCCTATCATTCGATCGGAACCTGCCGCATGGGCAGCGACGGAGACAAGGATGCTGTGCTCGATGCCAGCTTGCGTCTGCGCGGCGTGCGCTCGCTTCGTGTCGTCGACTGCTCGGTGATGCCAGAGCAGGTTTCGGCCAACACCATGGCGCCGGTGATGGCGATCGCCTGGCGCGCCAGCGAAATCATTCGCGAGCAACTGGCGGGTTGACGGGAGAGACAGGACAATGGCGACGCTCCCCAGAATCGAGGATTTCGACGATCCTTCATACGACCCGTTCAAGGCCGAAGAGGGCGTGTTCGGCGATCTGACGAATATTCACGAGCATCTGGTGAAGCTGCGGGCCGAGAAGGGCGACGTCGTAGAAGGCTCTTTCATGAGCCTTATGGGCTTCGACTGGCCCTCTGATAAGCCAGCCTACACGCTGCTGTCCTACCAGACGGTTTCGGATGTGTTCTTCGATCCGGCAACGTTCACCAATGAATGCTTCCAGCAAACCCTCGGCCTGACTTTCGGCCGGACTCTCTCGGCCATGGATGCGCCCGAGCACACCCGCTATCGCCGCCTATTCCAGAAGGCGTTCCTGCCGCAGAACATCGCACGCTGGGGGGACGAGATCGTCGAGCAGGTGGTGCAGGAGCTGATCGAGAAGTTTCGCCATCGCGGCACGGCGGATCTGATCGAGGAGTTCACCAAACGCTATCCCTTCGAGATCATCTATCGCCAGCTCGCTCTGCCCGAGGGCGACGGGCCGATCTTTCACAAGCTCGCCTGCGCGCAGAACCTTGTTTATACGCCGGAGGGGCTCGAAGCCGGGCGAAAGCTCGGCACCTATTTCAAGGCGTTGGTCGAGGAACGGCGCAAGCACCCGCAGGACGATCTCGCCTCGACCCTGATCAACACCGAAGTCGATGGCGAGCAATTGCCCGAGGACGTGATCGTCTCTTTCCTGCGCCAGCTGATCAATGCGGCAGGTGACACGACCTTTCGCGGAACGAGCGTGCTGCTGACCGGTTTGCTGGAAAATCCTGACCAGTTTGAGGCCCTGCGCGATAACCGTGATCTTTTGCCGCAGGCCATCGAGGAAGGTCTGCGTTGGGAATCGCCGGTCAACTGGACTGAGCGAACTGCCGCGCGCGATGTCGAGATTGGCGGCGTTTCAGTGCCGGCCGGCGCGACCATTGTCGCCGTTCTCACTGCGGCCAACTGCGACGAGCGGGTGTTCCGCGATGGCGCGATTTTCGACATATTCCGCGAAAAGACCAAGCCTCCGGTAATCTTCGCCTTCGGACCGCACATGTGCGTGGGCCAGCACCTTGCCCGGTTGGAAATCACCCGCGCGATGAATGCGCTCCTTGATCGGTTGCCCAATCTGAGGCTCGATCCGGACATGCCTAGGCCTGTGATCCAGGGCGCGATGCTGCGGTATCCAAAGCATCTGTATGTGAAGTTCGACCCTGCTTAGGTCCGGTGCAGTTCCGGGATAAAGGCAGGCGAAGAGCCAATCCCGTGGTGGCGGTCGTTCGCGTTGCGCGGGCCAAACGCATTCATGGCCCCGACCATGGTCGTCTCGAACCCCAACACGCGCTTTTCCGCATCGCTGAGCCGCGCGAGCACATCGTCCTGGATGCTGGCGCAGAAATTCTCGCCGGGGCGAAGCGCGAAGAGGCAGAAGCTGAGTGCAATGGCATAGCGGGCCTTGTCAGATCGGTTTTCGGTCTGGCCGTGCCAGGTGCTGCCGTCCCACACGATCATCGAGCCTTTGCTCGCCGGCGCAACCGTGCGCGGTGTCCATTCATCGCCATCGTTGCGCGGCGGCGGGCCGAGGTGCGAGCCGGGAACGAAACCCGTCGGCCCCATATCGAGGTCGAAGTCGGAAACGCAGACGAAGCAGTTGATCATGACCGGACGGGTCAGCATCTCGGCCGGTATTGTCGAGGTATCGGTATGGAGGAACTGTTCCGCCGAGCCGCGCCGGGTGATGATCCCGTTCATGCCCCAGGTCGTCCAGTGCGAACCCCGCAGGTGCCCGTCGGCATACGCGTGCATCGTCGGATGCATCAGCAGCTCGCGAAACACATCGCCCTTGTTGGGCAGCGAGAACATCAACTGGTAGATCGGTTTGGCGAGATCGCCTGCGTCGGCAACGCGGAGTTCTCCATCCGGTCCGATGTGAGGACGCGCGTTGGCGCCAAACTCGCCGCTGACGTTGCCGACACCCAGCTTGCGCTCCATGAATGCCTGTTCGTCCATGCGATCGCGGAGCCGGTCGGCGAATTCGTCGCTGATCAGCTGTTCGTGGATCACGACGCCATGCTCGGCGAGGGTGGCAAGGCCCGATGCGACATCGCGCACCGGCGGCGGCATGTCATCGCGCGTCCGGTTCGGGCCGACCCGCTCAAGCGTTGCGGTCTGCGTCATGCGGCAAGCCTCCCGGGAAGTCTGCGCCATTGCGCTCGATGTCCGAAGAGATACGATGGGCAGACCTGAGTCAAGCACAGGGCGGGAGAGCAGCGATGGCAGTCAAGCTGATGGTATTTCTGAAGCGCAAGCCGGGCCTATCGCCCACCGAGTTCCGGGACCTTTACGAAAACCGCCATTCGCGCATCGGCATGAAGATGCTGGGTCATCTTTGGGCCGGATACCGCCGCAACTACCTTGGCTCTGCCAACAGTTTCGCCAAGGCCGAGGGCGCTCCGCTCCATGCAGAGGACGCGGAACTGGATGCCCCCTTCGACGTGGTGACCGAGTTCATCTTTGCCGACTGGGCCGACCTTGAAGAGCAGAACCGGCTTGCAACCCTGCCTGAAAACAAGGCGATCCTGTCCGAAGACGAGGAGACTCTGTTCGATCGCGAGCATTGCTATGCCTCGGTCTGCGAAGTGCTTGAGGAAGACCTTGGCGCTGCCCGCGCGCAGGGCTTCTTTGCCAATGGTTGACCCAGACAAGCGGGAGATGATCCCGTGAAATTCACTCTTTTCACCCCCAATGTGCCCGCAGATCAGGTCCTGGCAGTCGGTAAGGCGGCGGACCGTTCGGGCTGGCACGCGATGGCGCTGCCCGACTGCGTGTTCCATCCCGAACAGGTGACGGGCGACTATCCCTACAGCGAGGACGGTCTGCGCCACTGGGAGCCGGACATCCCGTTCGTCGATCCCTACACCGCGATCCCGGCGCTGGCGGCGGTGACCGAAAACCTGTGCTTCTACACCGCAGTCCTCAAGGCGATCCTGCGCCAGCCGCTGCTGCTGGCAAAGGCGCTTGGCACGGCAGAGGCGATGTTCCCAGGGCGGATCGCCCTTGGCGTCGGCACTTCGTGGATGCTGGAGGAATTCGCCTGGCTCAAGGAGGATATGCCCTCGCGTGGAGAACGGCTGGACGAGATCATGCAGATCGTCAGGCGCTGCCTCTCGCCCGGCTGGGCGGAATTTCACGGCAAGCATTACAACTTTGACAAGCTGATCATGAGCCCGGTCCCGGCGCAGCCCGTGCCGATCTATGTCGGCGGCCATGCGCCACCCGCGCTTCGCCGCGCGGCTACTCTTGGCGACGGCTGGGTGGCGGCTTTCGCCGAGCCTGAAGAACTCGCGGCGGTGATTCCGCACCTACATGCCCTGCGGGCCGACAGCCCGATGGCGGGCAAGCCGTTCGAGGTCATCACCTGCACGATGGAACCGCCCGACCGCGAACATGTGTCGCGGCTGGAGGACCTGGGCGTCACCAACATTGCCCTGCGTCCCTATCCCGAAGATGCGACCGGCTTGGAAGCCAAATGCGATGCTATCGTTCGCTATGGCGAGGCGGTGGTGCAGATGATTTAGACCAAGGAGGGTCTCGCCAACCCCAGCCTGTCGCGCAGGGTTTCGCCTTCGTACTCCTCGCGGAACCAGCCTCGCCGTTGCAGTTCCGGCACGACCTGCTCGGCAAAATCACGGAACATGCCGGGAAACAGCATCGGCATGACGTTGAACCCGTCGCAGCCGCCGCTGGTGAACAGGTCGATCATGGCATCGGCAATCTGCTCGGGCGTTCCTGCCACCGTGTTGTGCCCGCGCGTACCCGAAAACCACAGCGCCAGCTCGCGCAGGGTCATGCCCTCGCGCCGCGCCATCTCCCATGCTAGCTGCTGGCGGCTCTGCTGCGCCTGCGTCATGCGAGCCATTTCCGGGACAGGCTCGTCCAGAGGCAGGCTCTCGAC
>JAURNJ010000040.1 GCA_030830245.1 Novosphingobium sp.
AATAACCCATGCCCATGGCGAGAGCGCATTGCGGAAAGGCCGCGCGCAACTTGTCCTGCACCGCCGGACTGACCGGAGCGCCGCCGACGCCGAGCGACCTCAGGCTGCTGGTATCGTGCTTCGCGAGGACCGGGGAAGAGGCCACCCGAGCCGCGACGCTGCCCAGCAGCGACCAGCGAGTCACTTTCTCGGCCTCGACCAGCCGGATCGCGGTTTCCTCGTCGAAGCGGCCGCGCATAAGCACCATGGCGCTGCCATTGCCGATGCCACCCAGCACCACCGAAATCAGCATCGCGACATGGAACAAGGGTGCGGTGACCAGCTGCACCCCGTCGTTGGGCGGCAAGACATCGTCCTTGCCCAGCACCTGCCCACCCATCGCGACAAGCGCGGTCGCGTCGGTGAACAGCAGAATCTGCACCGCGCCGACCCAGCCGCGATGCGTCATCATCACAGCCTTGGGCCGTCCAGTGGTGCCACTGGTGAAGACGAGCATCGCCAGCGCATCTTCCTCGGCCCGGAAGATGGGCGCCTCGTCGGCCTTGCCCCCGGCCTCAAACAGGGCGGCAAAGCCCTGATCGAACGAGACAACCGGCAGCGCACCCACGCGATCCGCGACCCGCTCGATCCTAGGGTCGTCGGCAAGCATGAGCTTCGGCTCGGTCAAATCGGCGGCGTGTTCCCATTCATCGGCCGACCAATGGCCGTTGAAACAGCAAGGCACCGCGCCAATGGCGATTGTCGCCCAGAAGCTCACCACCCATTCCCAGCGGTTGGCGGCGAAGATCGCCACCCTGTCGTCGGGCTGGACTCCATAATTCTCCCGCAGCGCCGCGCCCAATCGCCGCACGCGGCGAAGGTGTTCGGCGAAGGATACGCGCTCGTCGCCGTCGATGATGAAGGGGCGGTCGCCGAACCGCTCGCTCGCCTCCAGCATCTCGCCGAGCGAACCGAAGCGGTGCGCGAACATTTCCATGCGTTCGCCGCGCACTTCCTCTTCGCGCAGCTCGAACATGGCCCCTGGCGCGGTCAGCGCAGCGCGGATCGCAGCCATGTCGGGGATTGCAGCCGCCACGGCCTAGCGCCCCGTGAAGCGCGGCTCGCGCAGTTCCATGAAAGCCCTGATGCCCTCGTGCAGGTCGTGGGTGGTGAAAGCGACATGCTGCGAGCGGGCTTCGTCCTCGACCGCCTTTTCCATCGGAATGGACGAGCTTGCGTCCATCTGCCGCTTGATCAGGCCAAGCGCGGTGGTCGCCGATGTTGCAAGCTTCGCGGCCCATTGATCGCCCATCGCGTGAAGCTCTCCAGCCGGAACGCAGGCGTTGATCATGCCCGCCTCCAGCGCATCCGGCCCGCTCACCATCTCGCCGAAGAAGGCCATCTGCTTGGCCCGCCGCATGCCGACCGCACGCGGCAGCGACCACGACAGGCCGCCATCGAGCGCCAGCCCGCGCTTGGCAAAGACCGCGCCGAACCGCGCGCGATCGCTGGCGATCACAAGATCGCAAGCCAAGGCGAGGCCAAAGGCCACGCCGACGCAAACCCCGTCGACCACAGCAAGGGTCGGCTTGGCCATGCGGTGAATGCGATTGACGATCTCGCCGACGTTGCGCATTTCGGCAAGGATCATCGGAGCTTCGGCGTCGTTGCCCGACTGGCCCGTGCCGAGCCCGCCCGAGAGGTCCGCCCCGGCGGAGAAATCGTCCCCCGCTCCCTTGAGCACCAGCACCCTGTCTTCCGGATTGGCGAAGACCTCGCTCGTCACCCGGTCGAGATCGGCCCAGTTGGCCCCGGTCAGCGCGTTCTTCTTTTCCGGCCGGTTAAACGTGACCGTAACGATCCCGTCCCTGCGCTCGATCAGCGTTTCGCTCACGCGCTCTTGCCCTCCAGACGGTCAAAGAAGAAGCGCTGGGCGTTGTTGTACATCCAGTTTTCCATGACCTCTGGCGGCAGGTCGAGCGCGCGCGCCTCGGTCGTGGTGCGCGTGATCGAGAGCACCGGTGCGTCCGAAGCGAAGATCACCTTGTTCTTGCCGCGCGTGCGCATGTAATGAAGCAGGGTTTCCGGCAGGTACTTGGGCGCCCAGGCCGAAGTCATCATGTGCAGGTTGGGATACTTGACCATCAGGCGGATGGCGATTTCCCACCAGGGATCGGCCCCGTGTATCATGCACAGTTTGAGATCGGGGAAATGCTGGCACACCCGGTCCAGATACATCGGGTTCTGCACCTCGCCCGGGATCGGCGGACCTGGAAGGCCCGTGTTCATGCACAGCGGAACACCCCATTCCACGCATTTGGTATAGAGCGGATAATAGACCGCGTGCTCGGGATTGTAGGTGCCGTTCGCCCAGAAGGATGGACCGATGGCGAGATAGGCAACCGGGTTGCTCCTCAGGATCGGCTCGATGTTGCGGATGTTCGCCATCGGCTGGAGCAGGTCGAAGCCGCCAAGGCTCATGGCGAAACGATCAGGCCGCGCCTCGACGAACTTGAAGGGCGAACCGTTCGGCTTGCCGATCTGGCCCATCACAACGACCTTCTCGACGCCCTGCGCGTCCATCTCGTCGAGAACTTTCGACATCTCCCACTTGCCGAAGATCGAATCCTCGCGCTTGAAATACTCGTTCTTGACCCGCTGCATCCATTCGGGCTGCGCTTCGTCGCCAAAATGGACATTGATCAGACAATCTATTGCGCGCTTGGACACGGTGTTCTCTCTCCCCTTGATGGTATTGAAAGCCGGGCCCAAAAGCCCGGCATCGGCAATCACTGCGCCGGAACGAAGCCCAGCAGTTCCTCGCTGTTGGTGCGCATGACCCTGGCGATTTCGGCCTCTGAGAAGCCTTTCAAGTCGTGCACAAAATCGACCGGGCTCGACAGGCCCTCGCCATGCGGCCAGTCCGAACCAAAAAGCACACGCTCAACTCCGATGGTATCGGCCAGAGCGCGGATGTCTTCCTCATAGTAGGGCGCGACCCAGACATGTTCGCGCAAGACGTCGCGAGGATCGTCGGGGAAGAACTGTGGCATCTGGTTCGCTTTCTTCTTCATCCGCTTGAGCAGGATCGCCACCCAGTCCGAGCCATTCTCGATCGAGGCGACGCGAAGTTTCGGGTGCCGATGGAACACACCGTGGGCAATCAGCGAAGCCATCGTATCGTGAATCGCGCGATCGGCCACGACTAACCCCTCGAGCGGGTTTGGCTTGCCGACAAAAGGCTCGAACAGCGGATTCCCGCCCCAGTGTCCGGCGAACATGTTGTAGCCGCTGTCGCCCAGGTGGAAGAACACGGGAATGTTGGCTTCGGCAATTGCGGCCCAGACCGGGTCGTGGACCGGATCACCCAGCGAGCGGT
Source organism: Novosphingobium sp. (assembly GCA_030830245.1). Classification (GTDB taxonomy): domain Bacteria; phylum Pseudomonadota; class Alphaproteobacteria; order Sphingomonadales; family Sphingomonadaceae; genus Novosphingobium. Next base: position 3,359 of record JAURNJ010000040.1, read on the forward strand.
TGCCGCCTTCCGCCGGGACCGGCGCCGGCCGGATGTGGACGCCGCGCGCGCCCAGCTTGAGCACGCGGTCCAGTTCAGCAAGGGCGGCGGGAACATCGACCAGCGAGAGCAGCGGCAGCGAGATGATCCGGTTCTGGTAGTTATAGCCCCAGTCATCCTCCAGCCAGCGGTTGAAGGCAGTGATCGTCGCGACCGCGGCTTCCGGATCGTCCTTGAGCGCTTCTTCGACCCCGACGCCAAGCGTGGGATACATGACGCAGGCGGCAAGGCCTTGCTGGTCCAGCACCTCGATGCGCTTGTCCCGGTCGAGATATTCGGGATGGATCGGCTCGACCTGGGTAAAGGATCTGGGATCGACACCCTCGGGCACCTGCCCTCGAAAGAACAGGTCGATGCAGCCGGGCACGATCACCGGATCGAAGGTCGGGTTGGGGATGAAGCGGTTCACCTTGCCGCCAAGCACGACATATACGCGCTTGCCGTCACGCAGGATCTGCGCACCCCGGATGCTCATGCTATTGTCCTGGTAGCGGGTGAGCGCATCGAGCGGTTCGTAATAGTGATTGTCGGCGTCAATCGGCCTGGCGCCATTCATCGCGGCAACGGTCATCTGGGCAATCCTCTCGGTCTGCTGGAATCGACTCGCCGGGGTTTGTCCGGCGAATGCATGCGCGATAGAATTGAATTCTCGTTCTTGTCAATGCAGGCCCAGTCTGGCTATGCCATGCCACGAGGTGCAAACATGCATCCACAAGGAGAGACGTCATGGCCGACTATGACAAGGCGGAGCGGTTTGCGGCAGCCGGAGGCGCGCAATCGCCCAACATCTCGCGCGACGTGGTCAAGGAGGCCTATTACGAGCCGGAGTGGCTGAACCGGGAGAATGCCGCGCTGTGGCCGCGTGTCTGGCAGGTCGCCTGCCGGGTCGAGGAGCTCGACCATGTCGGCAGCTACGTGATCTACGACATCGGCGACGAATCGGTGATCCTCACCCGTTCCTCGCCTGAGCGGATCCGCGCCTTCTACAACGTGTGCCTCCATCGCGGTCGCCGCCTTATCGATGGAAGCGCCAGCGGAACCACTCCCAACTTCGCCTGCAAGTTCCACGGGTGGCGCTGGAACCTCGAAGGCGAGAACGAGAACGTCACCCAGGTGGAGGACTGGGCGGGCGCGCTCGACAACGACGATCTGTGCCTGAACGAGGTTCGCTTCGACACCTGGGGCGGTTGGGTCTTCGTCTGTTTCGATCCCGATGCGCCTCAATTGCGGGACTATCTGGGAGGTGTCTGCGACGCGCTCGATCCGCTCAAGCTCGACGAAATGCGCTATCGCTGGCGCAAGTGGCTGGTGGTCAACTGCAACTGGAAGGTGGCGCTCGAAGCCTTCAACGAAGGCTACCACGTCAACGTCACCCATCCCGGCGTGGTCAAGTTCGGCGCAAGCCTGTTTGGCAGCCGCGAGGTCGGCATCCATTCGATGTTCGACACCCGCGCCTCGACGATGCGCGCGGAAGGCACAAACGTGAAGGCGGCCGATGCCGGGGTCGATGTGCGCAAGATGGCCTCGGGCTTCTACACCTACCAGAAGGACGAACTGAACTCGCTGATTTCCGAATCCATGGTTCCCGCCGCGCAGGCCGTCCCCGCCCTGCTGCCCGAGGATGCGACGCCAGAGCAGGTGTTCGGCAAGATCATCGAGCTGGCGATGCAGCTCGATGCGCAAAAGGGCATCGAATGGCCGGTCCTGACGCCCGAACAATACCAGCAGGTCGGCATCGACTGGCACATATTCCCCAATACGGTAATCCTGCCGATGGCGTCGAACTGCCTCGTCTATCGCGCCCGCCCCTATGGCGACGATCCCGACAGATGCATTTTCGAGGTCTCGCATATCGAGCGCGTGGCAGCGAGCGACGTGCGCAAGGTGGTCCCGGAGCGCAACAACGACATCCACGACCGCGCTTTCTGGGGCGAGATCCTGCTGCAGGATTTCCAGCAGATGGAAGCGACACACAAGGGCATCAAGTCAAAGGGTTACAAGGGGCCGCGCCTCAACCCCGAACAGGAGAAGCCGGTGGCAAACTTCCACCGCGTCTATCACGAGTATCTGGCAAATGACGGCTAGGATCAGGCCTCGTTGCTGTAAACCACGACCCCGCCGTAATGCGGGGTCGAGTGGCAAGCGAGGCCAGTGCTGACATTGTCGCGCTGGCGCTCACCGGCGCGTCCCGATAGCTGGAGATAGCATTCGAGCATTTGCGGCACGCCGTGCATCCGGCCATTTCCGATGGCTCCTCCCCCCGACATTACCGGCAGGGTTCCGAGCTTGTCGCTATCGATGCCGCCCGACTGGACAAGCTCGTGCGCCTCTCCCGGCTTGCAGAATCCCAGCGCTTCCAGCCAGAAATAGACGAAGGGCGAAAAGCCGTCGTAAAGCTGCGGTAGCTGGATTTCCTCGGCGGTAAAGCCGCTGCTCTGCCACAACCGCCGCGAAAGCCCCTCGCCCGCTTCCATCATGTCGTCGAAGGTCCAGTGCAGCATGGCCCGGTTCTTTGTCGGATAGCCGCTGGCATAGCCCGAGACATAGACCGGACGATGCGGCAGGTCCTTCGCCCGCTCGGCGCTGGTGAGCACGAAGCAGGCGACGCCTTCGACCGGCATGTCCGCATCGAACCGACAGAGGGGATCGAAGATCGTCTCCTCGGCGAGATAGTCCTCGACGCTCAGAGGCTTGCCATGCCACGCCGACCAGGGAATGCGCGCGCCGTTCTTGCGGGCTTCTGAAACGAGATGCGCCATGGCCTCGCGGGTCGCGCCGTAGCGCTGGCAATATTCGTTATAGGCCAAGGCTATCGCGGGCATCGCGCCGAAGAAGCCTATTGGCGCAGTCCATTGCATCGGCCCGGCAGCGCGGGTCATAGAGCTGTCGTTGTATTTGCCTTTGGGCAGGTGCAGCGCGCGATGGAACAGCACATAGTCGCAGGCCCCGCTGGCAAGGGCATTTACCGCCAGGGTCAGTGAGCCGGTAAGCTGGCCGATCCCCTGAAACCCCACGACATAGCCCGGATCCAGGCCAAGATGCTGGGCCAGCCAGTTGGAGGTGACGCAAGTGATCCCGTCCTGGACGGCATGATCGCCGGTCGTCGGCAACAGCGCGGAGGAGACGAAACCATCGACCTGCTCTGGACGCAGGCCTGCATCGCGTATCGCTGCCCGCGCCGTATCCAGCGCCGTGAGCCCCAGCGGACGTTCGGGATGGCG
>JAURNJ010000041.1 GCA_030830245.1 Novosphingobium sp.
CCTGCAGCGCGTGGGCATAGACCAGCGCCGGATCGACCTGCCAGCCGCCGCTCGGTGTCCACTTCGGCGTGGGAAAGCGCGTGGCCGGCTCCGGCTTGGCGCCCAGCGGCGCGTTGTAGCTCATCCACAGTTGCGTCGAGGGCAGGCCAAGATCGCGGGCCAGCCGGGTCAACGGCTCATAGAGCGTGGGATCACCGATGCGGGCCTGATGGCGAAGCACTTCGTCGGCAAGGCTGTCTTCGCCGATTTCGGCCAGACCAACCGCGACGCGGACATTGTTCACGCCGCGCAGTTTCTGCCAGTCGGCCTTGGTGAAATCCGCCTCAGCATGATGTTCGGGCAGCTTCATGCCAAGCTGTTCGGCAGCCAGCATGCCATAGAACGTCTCGTCGTTGCGCGCGGCATAGCGCAGCGCGGCGCTGGCCTGTTCCGGACGGCGGCAGCGGATCGCTGCGCGCGAGCGCCAGTAATGCCCGGCCGCGGCCAGTTCCGGATTGGTTGCGAGCGTGCCCGCCTGATGAAAGGCGGCATTGGCGCCGTCACAGTCGTCAAGCCGCCAAGCAGCCAGGCCTGCGGTCCACCAGGCTTCGGCTACCCATGCGCCGCTGCCCTGCGTCGCCAGCTGGGCGAGGCGATAGGCTTCGGCGTCCTTGTTTTCGATGTAGAAGCTCCAGGCGATGCGCTGGCGCCATTCGGCGCGCGCTGCTGGGCTGAGGCCAGAATCGACCCCGTCGAGCAATTGCTGCGCACCCAGCGGATCGTCGGCCTTGATCCTGCCAAGGATGCTGTCGGCAATCGCGGCGGGCATGGTGCCGTCGTTGGTGCCGGCAGGGCGGATGCGCTTGGGGATCGAGGCGAGCCGCTGGAAACGCTGCTCGGTGGGCAGGGCCGGGAGCGCGGTTGCGCCGCGCTTGCTGGCCAGCGCCGCGATCCGCTCGGCATTGGGATGATCGGTGCCGCTCGCCAGCCATGCCTCAAGCTCCGGCAGTTCGATCTTGGGCGAGCCGGAGGCAAGGAAGTATTCCGCCTTGGCGTGCTGCTGCAAGGGTCCGTCGCTGCGCTGGCCGAGCAGGTCCTGCACCCGCTTCCAGTCCTTACGGTCGACCGCGCCTCGGACTTCGCGATAATATTCGCGGTCCGACTGGGAGAGCACCGAAGGGACTTCGCTGCGATCCGCGCGGCCACGGAAATAGTCGACAGCAGCGCTGTTCGCCATGGCCGGTGCCGATGACAGGGCAAGCGCACCCAGCGCCGTGGCCAATGTCAGGCTTTTCGAAAAGCGGAGAGAGGGCAGTGCCATAAATTCCTGTCGTATCACGCCGTCATTTCTAGCCACGCCTGCCAGATCGGGGCCTTCCAGCGCGGCTGTTGGAGCAGCGCGGCGAGGCTTCGGCAGGCAAGCATCGGAACATTCAGGTCTTCATGGTTAAATTTTCGCAAATCGGCAGGCGCTTGAGGCGGAACGTGGCCGATTAGCGGCAGAACGGTTGTTCCGAACGCGACGAGCCGTTTTGGCGCGACCAGTGTGAGGTGCCTTTGCAGCACTTGACCCATGCCGGAGGAGGCGATTCTGCCCCAGTCCGCGCCGGGGAGATGGCGGGGCAGGGCGCTGGCGAAATAGACCTGTTCGGGGTCCAGCCCGAAGGCAGCGAGCATGGCCTTAAGCAGTCGGCCTTCCGGCCCGCTAAGCAGGGTGTCGCTGTCTTCCCGCTCGGGCTCGGGAACGATCACCATGAGTTCCGCACCTGCGGGACCGCGCGGAGCAACCCTGCGGCCGAGTGCGCCATCGGCCAGCGTCGGCTCGTTCATCCACCACTGGGCAAAGGCATCGAGCGAGTTGGGCAGGGATGAAAGATCGAGACTGGGCGCCTGTGGCTCGGGAGCAGGCGCAACAGCCGGTTTGCGAACCGGTTCGCGTTCTTCTGCCAAAAGCTGCTGGGGAGGCTCTGGCGCGGCAAGCCATGACACGGGCTCATCCAAAAAGGCGCAATCGACCCCGGCATCGCGCCACCAATCGAGCGCACCGACAATCGCCTCTTTCAGCGCAGGATTTTGGGCCATACCCATCGTGCGGTCTTGACCTGCCCTTTCGCACCAATCAAGGCGGTTCTTCGAAAAACCGCGTGAATGCGCGGCAGCAGGACGTAACAGCGGGACAAGACCATGAGTGAACGCGAATCCATGCCCTATGACGTCGTGATCGTCGGCGGCGGCCCGGCCGGGCTTTCGACGGCGATCCGGCTCAAGCAGGTCAATCCGGAGCTATCGGTCTGCCTTCTTGAAAAAGGCTCGGAGATCGGGGCGCACATCCTGTCTGGGGCGACAGTCGATCCCAAGGCGCTCGACGAGCTGCTGCCGGACTGGCGCGAGGATGGCTGCCCACTCGCCGAAACACCGGTGACAGACAACTGGCACTGGCACATGACCAAGAAGGGCAAGTTCCCGCTGCCGCACATCATCCAGCCGCCTTTCATGTCGAATGACGGGAATTACACCGGCTCGCTGGGCAACCTGTGCCGCTGGCTGGCGGAAAAGGCCGAAGAACTGGAAATCGAGATTTTCCCCGGTTTTCCGGCTGCGGAAGTGCTCTACGACGAACAGGGCCGCGTCTATGGCGTAGCCACCGGCGACATGGGCGTTGCCAAGGACGGCAGCCACAAGGGCGATTACCAGCCGGGCATGGAGCTGCACGGAAAATATACCGTATTTTGCGAGGGCGCACGCGGACACCTCACAAAGCAGTTGAAGGCGCAGTTCAACCTCGAGGCCGATTGCGAGCCGCAAATCTACGGCATCGGCATCAAGGAACTGTGGGACATCGACCCGGACAAGCATCACGCCGGTCGCGTTATCCACACCCAGGGCTGGCCCATGTCGGAGAGCGACAGTTGGGGCGGCGGGTTCCTCTATCATCAAGCGAACAACCAGGTGGCGATCGGCTTTGTCACCGCGCTCGATTACAAGAACCCCTACGTCTTCCCGTTCGAGGAATTCCAGCGCTGGAAGCAGCACCCTGACATTCGCCACTATCTCGAAGGCGGCAAACGCGTCGCCTATGGCGCGCGCGTCATCAACGAGGGCGGCTGGCAATCGGTGCCAAAACTGTGCTTCCCCGGCGGCGTGCTCGCAGGCTGTTCGGCGGGCTTCGTCAACGTGCCGCGCATCAAGGGTTCGCACACAGCGATGAAGAGCGGAATGCTTGCTGCCGAGGCCATTGCCGCGGCGATTGCCGCGGATCGCGAGCATGACGAACTGGCTGAATACGAGGCCGCCGTACGCGAAAGCTGGATCGCAAAGGAACTGAAGCTGGTCCAGAACGCCGAACCGATGGTCGCCAAGTGGGGCGGCGAACTGGGCACGGTGCTCGCCGGAGCGGACATGTGGCTGCGCACCCTGTTCGGCTTTGGACTGTGGAAGCCGATGAAGCATCACCCCGATTACACCGCTACCGGGCGGGCCGATCTCTACCAGCCGATCGCCTATCCCAAGCCCGATGGCGAAATCACCTTCGACCGGCTTACTTCGGTCGCCTTCTCGTTCACCAACCACGAGGAGGACCAGCCGTGCCACCTTGTGCTGAAGGACGAGGACTATCCGTTGCGCGAGGAACTGCCAGTCTATGGCGGGCCATCGACGCGATACTGCCCGGCGGGCGTCTACGAATATGTCGACGATGAGGCGAGCGGCGGCAAACGCTTCCAGATCAATTCGCAGAATTGCGTCCACTGCAAGACCTGCGACATCAAGGATCCGGGGCAGATGATCAACTGGACCGCGCCCGAGGGCGGGGGCGGGCCGAATTATCCGAACATGTAATCTGGCGCTGCGGCAGGGCATAACCGCCCTGTTGGGCCTTTGCCTGTTCGTCGCAGGAGGAGAGGCTATGGCCAAAGACGATTTTGCTGCCCTGAAGGCACGTACGGCGCAACTGATTGCGGCACATGATGCGGCAGAGGCAGAGCGGCAAAAGGCGCAGGAAGCGGCCTGGCTGGCGCAATCGCGCGCGCTCACCGATGCGCAACGTACGGCGAACAAGGCGAAAGTCGAGGAAGCGGGCGCGCTTCTCAAGGCCGACAAATGCGCCGAAGCCGAAGCGGTCTATCGCGCCGTTCTCGCCGTCGATCATCTCGACCTGCCAGCGCGGTCCGGCCTCGGTCAGTGCCTCGCGAAACAAGGCAAGCTTGCCGAAGCGGCGCGCGAGTTCACCCTCGTCACCACGCTGCCGCTTGCCGACGAGGCTTGGCGCATGGTCAGGACCATGGCCATGGTCGGCATGCAGACCTTGCCGCCGCCCGCCGATCCCCGCATCGCAGAGCCTTCGGTGGTGTTTTCCGCCGAGGACAAGCCGACCGAATTTCGCGACGCTCCCTATGCGCCGGAAATGGTGGTCGTTCCCGCAGGCGAATTCACCATGGGATCGCCAGAGGGAGAGACTTTCCGACTGCCCAACGAGCAGCAGCACCGCGTGCGGATCGCCTATCCGCTGGCCATGACGAAATACAACGTGACTCGCGCCGAGTTTGCAAAGTTCGTCGCCGAAACGGGGTATGCAGCCAAAGGCTGCAACCTCGAAGGCGTGGGGGGCATGAAATGGGAGCCCGATGGCGACTGGCGCACACCGGGCTACGAACAAACCGACGATCATCCCGTCGCCTGCATAAATTTCCACGACGCCACCGCCTATGCCGAGTGGCTGAGCGGCAAGACCGGGCGACGCTATCGCATTCCCAGTGAGGCCGAATGGGAGCACGCCATGCGCGGCGGTACCTCCACTGCCTATTACTGGGGCGAGAAGTGGGAGCCGGGGCGCGCCAATGTCGACGGACAGCCGGGCCAGCCGGGCGGGCGCTCGACCACGCCGGGCGGCACGTTCCCGCCCAATCCGTTTGGCCTTTACGACATGGCGGGCAATGTCTGGGTCTGGCTCGCCGACTGCTACAACGCCAGCTACAACGGCGCACCCAGCGACGGATCGGCATGGATGAGCGGCAATTGCGCCCTGCGGATGCGTCGATCCGGCTCGTGGTTCAATATCGAGCAGGTGATCGAGGGCGACTATCGCCAGCCGGGCCGGCTGCGTTCGGCGAGCCGCTTCGCCTCGATGCCGTCGCTGCGCTATTCGAGCTTCGGTTTCAGGCTGGTACGCGATTTGTAAGGCAGGGCGACTTTCCGGATTGTCCAGTTTCGTCGCGCTATCGAAGGGTTCTTAATGACAGAAATGTTGGGGGAAGCGGACGTTAGCCCCATTACGCAACGGTCTTCTCAGTGACGATCTGGATGGTCTGAGTTCAAACAGGCAGTCATCTTCATTCGTGGCGTGCCGGTTTGGGCCAGGGCCTTGTAATCGCCCTGCGTCATGACCATCTATAGATCAGCTACCAGTCGCAATCGACGGTCTTAGGCATTCATTCAACAGATGCCACCTCCTTCAGTTCCGCCTCCTAGCCGCAGTGCGGCCTTCCCGGTCGGCTGCTCTTTTCCTGAAGGAACTTCCAATGACCGATTTCGGCACGATCAAGAGCTATGATACCGGCAATGGTGCCGGCACGATAACTCCCGAGAAGGGAGGCGATGCCCTTCCGTTTCGCAAGTCGGCCTTGCAACAGCAAGGTCAGGAACCGAAGCAGGACCAGCGCTACACCTACGATGTGAAGAACGGCGATGACGGCAATCGATATGCCGTCAACATGCAGGCACAGGGCGAAGCTCAGAGTCAAAAGGCTCCTGGCAGTTCCAGCATATTGAAGGAACAGGCCAGCAAGCAGCAGGGTTGATCCAGATGCGACAGCCGGGGGCACAAGGGCCCCCGGCTTCGCCACCCGCCAAAAGACGGAGAGCGAAATGAACGTCAATCAACTGCTTCACGATCACCAGATCGCCCTCATCAACGCCGGGAACGGGCAAATCGAATATAGTGGTCAGGGGTTTCGCATAGTTCGCCATTACGCGAAACGGATCGCGCGGCTGCGTTCGGAGCTTGGCGTGCGGCAGTATTGGCTTACCCATGCGATATCTTAAAGCTGGGGTGGTGATCGCCGGAATGGCGTTGCTCTTGACAATGGGCGGTGCCCTGCTCTGGAATTTCGCTCCGAGGCAAAATTTTCAGGGCCTTCCGACAAGCGCGCACGCAAGCGTGGCAGGCCATGTGCCGGGCTCGCTAGGAAGGGAAAGGCATATGATGCTCCTCGAAGCAACGCGCCAGTTCAAGGAGCGCGGCGTTAATGTCTCCCAGGAAATCGCTGACGGCACACAACTTGCCCCGGTGACATTCTTGAACGGAAAGCTCGAACGTCAGGGCGCGAAGTGGCGAGTGCGCAGCACAAATGGTCAAGCTGCGGACATATATGAGATATCCTGACATGTGCACGTCGAGGTTGATTCGTCGAATGCGTTTGTGACTTTGCGAACTGCAATTGCTTTTGGCCTGATCGCAGTATTCGCGATGGAATGGCTTTATCAGTTCCTTTCCGGGACGTAGAGCCCCCACGAACTCTTAATTGCGCTGGGTCTTTGTGCCTACTTTGTTGTCGTGTCCGGAATATCCGCATTTAACAGCCAATCAGCAAAAGCCGCCCATCATGCGCTTGATCGTCACTCATTCGACCGACAAGCCTTCTACCTCAAAGCGGTGAGCATCTGTTCGATAGTCGATCCATCGCTTACTGCCTGTCCCGAAGCATCGAGCGACTGGAAGGCCCGGCCATCGGCGCTCTGGATGCTGAAGAACACCGTCGAGCCTTCCGGCCCGGCGAACTCGCGGTGGCTCTCTCCCGCCGGAGCGCAGGAATAGTGACCCGGCAGCCGCCGCTTGCGGGTGCCGTCTTCCTTTTCTACCCAATGTTCGCCGGCAAGGACAATGGAAACCGTGTCGCCAAGGTGGCGATGATAGGTGCAGTAATGGCCCGGCTTCCATCTGGTGATGAAGTCCACCCGGCCGGTGGCGGCATCGCCGCCGACCACCAGAGTCACATTGTCGACCGGGCGCGCGGGATCGGAAAAATCCTGGTCGCGGATGAGGCGATCATCGTCCCAGTCGAAGTGCATGTGGACAGGTTCGGGTGTGATCATCGGTTCGGCTCCGGCTGCGCTGCTGTGACAGAATTCTCGCAACCCACTTGGAATGCAAGCCCGTCACGCTAAGAACCGGCGCGATGATCGAAACCGCCTATGCCAAGATCAACCTCGCGCTGCATGTCCGCAAACGGCGCGAAGATGGGTATCACGAACTGGAAACGCTGTTCGCCTTTGTCGATGCGGGCGATCTGCTGTCTGTCGCCCCCGCAGAGCGGGACTGTCTCACCACCATTGGCGAATTTGCCGGGGCGATAGATGATCCCTTCGGCAACATCGTGGGCAAGGCGCTGACCATGCTGCCGCACGGGCAGGGCTGGGCGGTAATGCTCGAAAAGAACCTGCCGGTGGCGGCGGGGCTGGGCGGCGGTTCGGCCGATGCGGGCGCGTTGTTCCGCATGGTCGAGCGCGCGCATCGCCTGCCGCAGGACTGGCGCGAAAAGGCGGCCAGCCTCGGCGCGGATGTGCCCGCTTGCGTGCTTAGCGAAACCTGCCTCGGGCGCGGGACCGGCACCGAGTTGGAGCCTGTCGAGAACGACCTGGCCGGAACCCCGGTTCTGCTGGTCAACCCGCGCATTCCCCTGGCGACCGGGCCTGTGTTCAAGGCATGGGACGGAATTGATCGCGGGGCGTTGCCCGAAGGCTCGGTTCGAGAAATTGCCCGCAGCGGTCGCAACGATCTGGAAACGCCTGCCATTTCGCTATGCCCGGCGATTGCGGACGTGCTCGCCGCGCTTGGAGAAACCGCGCCGTGGCTGGCGCGCATGTCCGGCTCAGGGGCGACCTGCTTTGCGCTCTACGAGACGCAGGCGGATCGCGATGCCGCCGCTGCCAGGATTGCGCAATCGCAGCCCGGCTGGTGGCAGATGAGCGGGGCTCTGCGATGAACGAGGAGGAATTCCGTCTTGTCGGCACGCCGCGCTTCGGCGGTCTGCTGGTGGTTGCCGACCACGCCAGCAACCGGGTGCCCGCCGACATCCAGCTAGGCATCGACCCGGTGCTGATGCGCGAGCACATTGCCTACGACATTGGCGTTTCCGGGATTGCCGAGATCATGGCGCAGGAGCCCGGTACGGCGGCCCTGCTGGGTAATGTCAGCCGCCTCGTCTGCGACACCAACCGGCGCGAAGCTGACCCGGCGGCTATCCCCGAGACGAGTGACGGCCACGCCATACCCGGCAATCGCGGCATCGACCGCGAGGAGCGGCTCGCCCGGTTCCATCGCCCGTTCCATGCAAAGCTGACCGAATTGCTCAACACCGCGCCTCCCGCGCTGGTGCTGATCTTGCACAGCTATACGCCCGCCTTGGCCTCCGCGCCCGATGAACTGCGCCCCTGGCATTGCGGCCTGCTATATGACGAGGATGATCGCGGTGCGCGCGCCGCCCAGCCACTGCTCGAAGCCGAGGGCCTGATCGTGGGCGACCAGCTGCCTTATTCGGGCAAGCAGTATAACGCAGCCATCGAACGTCACGTCGAATCTGAAGGGCGGCCCTATCTCTACATCGAGATCAGGCAGGATCTGATTGCGGAGGCTGAAGGACAGGCCGAATGGGCGGAACGCCTCAGGCGGATCTGCGCGCGCGTTACCATGGCGATTTCCTGATACCTTTTGCGTAAATACGGGATTCGCACCCCTGCCTTGGAATCGCGGTCGGACAGGCGTATTCTTTTGGTAATTCACATTCTGCGGGAGACGACGAAATGCCAGTTCAAACCGTGATGGAGCGCCCGAACGAGACGCGCGACCTTGGCTATCCGGTCTATGATGCCGACGGCCACCTCTATGAAACCGCGGACACGTTCCGTCGCCATCTGCCAAAGAAGTTTCATAACGCGCTGCAATATGTGACGGTCAATGGCCGCACAAAGCTGGCGGTCAACGGTCACATTTCGGAATGGATTCCCAACCCGACCTTCGAAGTCGTCGCCGCGCCGGGAAGCCACGAAAAGTGGTTCCGCGCCGACAACAAGGAAGGCCTTTCGCTCCGCGAGATGACCGGCGATCCGTTGCGTTTCCAGCCCGAATTTGCCGAGCCGGAGGCTCGCCTCAAGCTGCTCGACGAGCAGAAGGTTCATGCCCAACTGATCTTCCCGACCCTTGCCTCGGTGGTTGAAGGCCATATGGGCAACGATGTCGATCTGATCGCAGCCTGCATCCATTCGCTCAACGCCTGGGTCGCCGATGAGTGGACCTACAACTACAAGGATCGTATCTTCCCCTGCGGCTATGTCTCGCTGACCAGCGCCGAACATGCCGAGGCGGAAATCGACTACCTGCTGGCTCAGGGCGCCAAGCACATTCTGGTGCGTCCTGCCCCGGCTCCGGGCCGTCTCGGTTCGCGTTCACCTGGTGACCGCGAGTTTGACCGCTTCTGGGCCAAGGTCAACGAATCGAACATCTTCGTGGTGCTGCACTGCTCGGATTCGGGCTATGACAAGATCTACGAATGGTGGAGCGGTGGCTCTGGCGGCCAGATCGCCTTTGAGCGCAGCGATCCGCTCAAGCTGTGCATGGACGGCGTCAGCCGCGCCATCCAGGACATGCTGTGCGCATTGATCTGCCACGGCGTGATGGACCGCAATCCCAACATCCGCTGGGTTTCGGCCGAAAACGGCGCGACCTTCGTGCCCAACATCACCAAGATCCTGAAGAAGGCCTATGGCCAGATGCCGCAGGCCTTCGCCAGCGATCCCTACGAGCAGTTCAGGGACAAGGTTTACGTCGCGCCATTCTACGAAGAGAACTTCGACGAGCTGGCTAAGTACGTCTCCCCGGACCGCCTGCTGTTCGGCAGCGATTGGCCGCACGCCGAAGGCCTCGAAAGGCCACTCGACTACATCGACGAAGTGAAAAACTTCTCCAAGGAAAACCAGGAGAAGTTCATGAGCAGCAACCTGAAGGGCCTCATCGAAGGCAAGCGGTAACCCCCCGTTACCGTTGGTTGCGTTGCAGCGGCCGGGCGGAAACGTCCGGCCGTTTGCTTTGGGGCATCTGCGGCTTTGCGTCGCGCTTGTCCTCCCGCTATTGGACGCAGCCAGCACAAACCAGATGGAGCCTCCCATGCCTGCCTATCGTTCGCGCACCACGACCCACGGCCGCAATATGGCGGGTGCTCGCGGCCTGTGGCGCGCCACCGGCATGAAGGAGGAGGATTTCGGCAAGCCGATCATCGCCGTGGTCAATTCCTTCACCCAGTTCGTGCCGGGCCATGTCCACCTCAAGGACCTTGGCCAGCTGGTGGCGCGCGAGATCGAGGCGGCAGGCGGCGTTGCCAAGGAATTCAACACCATCGCGGTCGATGATGGCATCGCCATGGGCCACGACGGCATGCTCTATTCCCTGCCGAGCCGCGACCTCATTGCCGACTCTGTCGAATACATGGTCAACGCCCATTGCGCCGATGCGATGGTGTGCATCTCCAACTGCGACAAGATCACGCCCGGCATGCTGATGGCGGCCATGCGGATCAACATTCCCTGTGTGTTCGTGTCCGGCGGGCCGATGGAAGCAGGCAAGGTGATCCTGAAGGGCAAGGAAGTCGCGCTCGATCTGGTTGACGCCATCGTCGCCGCGACCGACGATTCCCTCAGCGACGAGGAAGTCGAAACCATCGAGCGGTCTGCCTGCCCGACCTGCGGCTCCTGCTCGGGCATGTTCACTGCCAATTCGATGAACTGCCTGACCGAGGCGCTGGGCCTCTCGCTGCCCGGCAACGGTTCGCAGCTTGCCACCCACGCCGACCGGCAGGGCCTGTTCGAGCGGGCAGGGCGGCTCGTCGTCACCCTGGCCAAGCGCTATTACGAAGAGGACGATGAGAGCGTGTTGCCGCGCAAGATCGCCAGCTTCGCCGCCTTCGAGAATGCGATGAGCCTCGACATCGCCATGGGCGGATCGACCAACACGGTCCTTCACCTGCTGGCTGCCGCGCACGAGGCGGGGATCGATTTCACCATGAAAGACATCGACCGGCTGAGCCGCAAGGTGCCGTGCCTTTCCAAGGTCGCTCCGGCGAAGAGCGACGTCCACATGGAAGATGTCCACCGCGCTGGCGGGATCATGGCGATTCTGGGTGAGCTGGACCGGGCGGGGCTGCTGCACACCGCGTTACCCACCGTTCACAGCCCCACCTTGGGCGATGCACTTGCCGACTGGGACGTGCGCCTCACCAACAACCCGGCGGTCCACCATTTCTACAAGGCCGCGCCCGGCGGTGTGCCGACGCAGGTCGCCTTCAGCCAGGACCGGCGCTGGGATGAGCTCGATCTCGACCGCGAGAAAGGTGTGATCCGCAGTGCGGAGAATGCGTTCAGCAAGGATGGCGGGCTCGCCGTGCTCTATGGCAACATTGCGCGCGACGGTTGCATCGTGAAGACGGCAGGTGTCGACGAGAGCATCC
>JAURNJ010000042.1 GCA_030830245.1 Novosphingobium sp.
GCCAGCACACCGATGCCCAGCACCCCGCCGCCCGAAACGGCCTGATAGGTGCTCGCGACCAGCCTCTTCAGCCCAGCGGCATCGTGCAGCGGCTTGAGCACGGGCATGGCAGCCATGGTGGTGCAGTTGGGATTGGCGACAATGCCCTTGGGGATCGAGGAGAGCGCGCCGGGATTGACTTCGGCAACCACCAGCGGGACTTCGGGATCGCTGCGCCAGGCGGAGCTGTTGTCGATGACGATTGCTCCGACAGCAGCAACCTTTGGCGCCAGCGCCTTTGAGGTCGAACCACCGGCGGAGAAGAATACGAGGTCGAGCCCGGTGTAATCCGCGGTTGCCGCGTCTTCGACGACGATTGGCTGGCCCTTGAACGCAAGGCTCGATCCCGCCGAACGCGCCGAGGCGAAGAGCCGCAGCGACCCCACCGGGAAATTCCGCTCATCGAGCAGTTTCAACATCATCGCGCCGACAAGTCCGGTTGCTCCGACGATTCCGACGGCGGGCTGGGCGGGAAGGGATGCTCGGGCAGTCATGGCAATACGTCTCCTCAGATATGCGGAGGCGCGGGGATAGCCGTTTCGAGATTGGCGGCCCCGCGCATCGGCGGGGCTGTGTCCGGGTCCTAGCGGCAGATCCTGCGCGCAACCCGAACCGCCCCGCGAGTGCGGGCCGGTTTGGGTGTAATAATCGATATGATCGTGCGATCGGACATGGCGCGGGCCACTAGCCGTGCTGCATTGCAATGTAAAGGCTCGCATTGAAGCGGCGCGAAACGACGGCTAGGCAAGTGACCGGGACGGATCCAATGGGAGGCGAGACGATGCGGCAACTGACAGTGGGGATGTGCTGGCTGACCTGGCCCAACGCCAATTTTGTCGAGATGGTGGAACTGGCGGCGCGCTTCGATTTTCCCACGATCTCAATCGGTCCGGGGCTGGTTCAGGACCAGCTTGCGGCGGGAGATACGCCCGAGATGCTGCGCAGACGACTGGCAGATGCCGGGGTTCGCGTCGCCTATATCGATGCAATCGTCAGCGGACTTCCCGGTCTCGCTCCGCCCACCCCGCCAAGCGATCCGCAAAGCTGCTTCGAGGCTGCTGCGATGGTCGAAGCGCCGATGGTCAATGCCGCGCACTACAAAGGCGTGCCGGTCAGCTTCGACGATCTGGCCGAAGGTGTCGGCGCACTGTGCCGCGACGCGGCCCGCTATGGCCTGACGGTGGGGCTTGAACCCATCCCGCGCACCGGCTTTCCCGATCTTCGTGAAACCGACCGGCTTGCGCGGGCCTGCGGCGAGAGCAATTGCGGCCTCCTGTTCGATCCGACCCACTGGTCGCGCGCGGGCAGCACGCTTGCGGACATCGAGGCGCTGGAGCCGGGCCGGATCGTCGGCTTCCAGCTATGCGACATCACGCCATCGCGTCCGCTCGATCCGGCGCACGGCTTCTTCAACCGGGACTTGCCCGGTGAGGGCGAACTGCCGCTCTGGCAGGTGACCAAGGCAGTCATCGCGAACAATCCGGCGCTGACAATCGAACTGGAGGTGCCGAGCATGGAGCTGAAAGCCATGTCGTCAGAGGCGGCGGCGGCGCGTTGCCGCGCGGCGATGGACAAGTGGACCGGGGTCGCCCGGTGAGCACGATCACTCCGTTTCGCTGCCAGTTTACGGACAAGCTGATAGCGGACGTGAACCGCAGGCTCGACCAGACCCGCTGGCCGGACCAGCTCGACGGCGCGGGGTGGGACTATGGCACGGAGCGCGGCTTCCTCCAGCAAATGTGCGAGCATTGGCGCAACCGGTTCGATTGGCGAGCCAGCGAAGAGCGGTTCAACGCACATCCCCAGTTCCTCACGCAGATCGATGGCGAGCAGGTGCATTTCTACCATGCCCGATCGCCCGAGCCGGATGCCGTGCCTCTTATCATCACCCACGGTTATCCCGGCTCCGTAGCCGAATTTCTCGACATTATCGGCCCGTTGTCAAACCCTGTCGCGCATGGGGGGGGAGGCTGCCGACGCATTCCACGTCGTTGCGCCTTCGATCCCCGGCTACGGCTTTTCCGGCCCGACCCGCCACAAGGGTTTCGACATCGCGGCGGGCGGCGCGATCAACGTCAAGCTCATGGAGATGCTTGGCTGCGACCGCTACATCGCCCAGGGCGGGGACTGGGGATCGGCGATCTCCAGCAACATGGCGGCCCGCGCGCCCGACCGGGTCATGGCGCTGCACCTGAACTTCATCGTCGGCATTCCGCCCGATCCGTCCGACCCGCTTGCCGGCCTGAACGAGAAGGAACGCGCCGACCAGGCATGGAAGGCTGAATACGACCGGAACGAAGCAGGCTATCAGGCAATCCAGGGAACCAAGCCCCAGTCGCTCGCCTACGGCCTAACCGATTCCCCGGCTGGGCTGGCCGGATGGGTGGTCGAAAAGTTCAAGACCTGGAGCGACTGCGGCGAGGACGTGACCGCGAGCTTCTCCATGGACCGGCTGCTCGACAATATCGCGCTCTACTGGATGACCAGAACGATCAATTCGGCGATGCGGCTCTATTACGAAGGGCAGGGGCCAAACAGCAAGCAGGGCGCGCTGGCGCGAGTTAGCGTGCCGACCGGCTATGCGCACTTCCCGGCCGAAATCCGCCCGACCCCGCGCCTTTGGGCCGAGCAGATCTACACCAATATTGTGCGCTGGACCGAAATGCCCGCGGGCGGCCACTTCGCGGCCTTCGAGCAACCGCAAGCCTTTGTCGAGGAGCTGCGGGCTTTCGCCAGCAGCTTCCGCTAAGCGCATCGCGCGGAAAAGTGGGAACCGGCTTTCCGCAATAAGCGGTGCGCCGACAGTACTCTACTTCGCCAGTTCGGCCTCGATCGTCGAGACCAGCGCCGGATCGTCGGGCGTAGTGCCGGGCGCGAAGCGCGCGACGACGTCGCCATTCTTGCCGATCACGAACTTTTCGAAGTTCCACAGCACTTCGGGATCTTCGGTCGGGGTCATGCCGAACCCCTTGAGGCGCTCGCGGAATTCCGCAGCTGGACCCTGCTTTTCGGGCACTGCCTTGGTCAGTTCGGCGTAAAGCGGCTGCTTGCCCGGACCGGTGACATCGGCCTTGGCGAACAGCGGGAACGAGACGCCATAATTGGCCTGGCAGAACTCCACGATTTCCTCATGGGTGCCCGGCTCCTGTGCGCCGAAATCGTTGGCGGGAAAGCCCAGCACTTCGAAGCCCTGATCCTTCTTTGCATTGTAGAGCGCTTCAAGCCCTTCGTACTGCGGCGTCAGGCCACACTTGGAAGCGACATTCACCACCAGCAGGACATTGCCCTTGTGATTGGCAAGGCTGTCGCTTGCGCCATCGATGCGGGTCAGCGGAATTGCGGAAATGTCGGACATTGCGGATTCTCTCTCCTGTTGGATGTCAGGAGAGGTAGCGCGCTGTGGTTTTCGTCGCAACCTCTTCTGCAGTGACCCCCGGCGCCATCTCGATCAGGCGGAAGGGGCTGGCATGATCCGCGCGCTGGAACACGGCGAGATCGGTGATGATCATGTCGACCACGCCGAGCCCGGTGAGCGGCAGGGTGCAGGCCGGGATGAACTTGGGCGCACCGTCCTTGCTGGTATGCTCCATCACGACGATGATCTTCTTGACGCCGGCGACAAGGTCCATCGCCCCGCCCATGCCCTTGATCATCTTGCCAGGGACCATCCAGTTGGCGAGGTCGCCCTTCTCGGACACTTCCATGCCGCCAAGCACGGCCAGGTCGATATGCCCGCCACGGATCATGGCAAAGCTCTGCGCCGAATCGAAATAGGCCGAGTGCGCCAGTTCGCTCACGGTCTGCTTGCCTGCATTGATCAGGTCGGGATCGACTTCGTCGTCGTAGGGGAAGGGGCCGATGCCGAGCATGCCGTTTTCGGACTGGAGCGTCACTTCCATGCCCTCGGGCACATGGTTCGCCACCAGTGTCGGGATGCCGATGCCCAGGTTGACGTAGAAACCGTCCTGCAGCTCGCGCGCGGCGCGGGCCGCCATCTCGTCGCGGGTCCAGCCCATTATGCCGCCTCCCCTTCGCGAACGGTTCGGAACTCGATCTTCTTTTCGTAGGGCGCGCCCACGATCAGGCGCTGCACATAGACGCCGGGCAGGTGCACGCAGTCCGGATCGAGGCTGCCGACGGGTACGATCTCCTCCACCTCGACGACACAGACCTTGCCGCAGGTGGCGGCGGGCACGTTGAAATTGCGCGCCGTCTTGCGGAACACGACATTGCCGGTTTCGTCGGCTTTCCACGCCTTGACGAGGCTGAGGTCGGCAAAGATGCCGCGCTCCAGGATGTAATCCTGCCCGTCGAAGCTTTTCACTTCCTTGCCTTCGGCAACGAGCGTGCCGACGCCTGTCTTCGTATAGAAGCCGGGAATGCCCGCGCCGCCCGCGCGCATCCGCTCAGCCAGCGTGCCCTGCGGGCAGAACTCCACCTCCAGCTCTCCGGCGAGATACTGGCGCTCGAACTCCTTGTTCTCGCCGACGTAGCTGGCGATCATCTTCTTTACCTGCCGCGTGCGCAGCAGCTTGCCGATGCCCTCGTTGTCGATCCCGGCATTGTTGCTGGCGAAGGTCAGGTCCTTGACGCCGCTGGCCTGCACCGCATCGAGCAACCGCTCGGGAATGCCGCAAAGGCCAAAGCCGCCTGAAGCGATCAGCAGCCCATCGCGCAGCAGGCCATCGAGTGCCGCCTCTGCATCGGGATAAAGCTTGTTCATGGAATACTCCGCAGATCATGCTGCAACGCAGCACGAACGCCGGATAGCGCAAGGCGTATGGAGAGGTCCAGACGTTTCACAATCGGCCAATTGATCAAGATCATTTGGCTGTTTCGCCTGAGGTCCTACACATAGGCGATCAGCAGAAGGAGAGAGGTTTATGCGTTCCATTCTCGTCAGTGCAGACCGCCGCCCCGGCATGGAGGCGCGGCTCGAAACCGCACTTTCGCTGGCTCGCTCGACAGGTGGGCATGTCACGTTCCTTTTTGACACTCCGGTCGCGCGCTATGTCGCCATGGACCCGATGGGTGGCAGCTATGTCGCTTCGGACGCACTAAAGCAGGCCCTTGCGGACGACGATGCCGCTGCCGAACGACTTGAACAGCACATGTCCCGCGAAGATGTGGCGTTCGACATTGTCCGCTCGGAAGCCGAGCCGGTGGAGGCGCTGTCAAGGGCTGCACGTCTCGCCGATCTGGTCATAGTGTCGCGTTCCGGCGGGCTTGCGGGCGATCTGGCCCTTCAGAGCCGAACGCCGATCCTGGCAGTGGGAGACTCGGCCGCGCTGTCAGCGCCGCTCGGCAGCGCGTGCATCGCTTGGGACGGCGGTGACGAAGCCGCCTGTGCCATGCGCCACGCCGTGCCGCTGCTTGCCGGATGCGGTGCGGTCCGGGTGATTACGGTTGCGGAAAAGCCCGGTGGCTTTCCTCCCACGGATGCGCTTCGCTATCTCTCGCGCCATGGCATCAAGGCCGAACTCGACGAACTTTCGCGGCGGGGTTCGACCGAAGAAACGCTTGATGTCGCGGTGTCGCAAAGCGGGGCAGACATCCTGATCATGGGCGCCTATGGCAAGAGCCGGATGCGCGAATACCTGTTTGGCGGGGTGACGCGGCATTTCCTCGACAAGCAGAGCGGCCCTGCCCTTTTGCTGGCGCACTGATTTCGGCCAGCCGGGCATGCCATCGATGGGTGCGGCACAACACGCCGCCAGCCTGGAAACTTGCCCAAAAGGTCATGTCGAAGGATGCAACTTTGGGTTTTTCGGTATTTCGTAGGGAAAATCACCAATAATCAGCATGCTGCTGGAAGCCGCGATGCCTAAATTGCAAAAAGCGCAATTACGTGGCCGTATTTCGCACTTGCACAATCACGAGGTTTGGACCACATAGGACGGGCCTTTCAGGCATCCTCTCCCAAACTTCCAAGGCCCGGCCGATTTATCGACCGGGCCTTTTCTTTGCGCCGTGCTCGCACTGGCTGAGGCGTCAACTGCGGGTTTGAAATCGCAGCCACTAGTCCCTAGCTGCTTGTGGCC
>JAURNJ010000043.1 GCA_030830245.1 Novosphingobium sp.
CGAGGCTCACGGTTTCCACTCCAGGAAGCGTGCCAGCATTTCGAGCCCGTACTTCTGGCTCTTTTCCGGATGGAACTGGACCCCGACCATGTTGTCGAGCGCGACCGCCGCGACCAGCCCGCCGCCGTGATCGCTCATGGCCGCGACTGTGCGTCCGTCATCAGGGGCGAAGTGATAGGAATGGAGGAAATAGGCCTCGCCCGGCTCGATCAGGTTGCCTGCCGGGGCATTTGGCGCCACTTCCACGTCGTTCCAGCCCATGTGCGGCACCTTGATCGCCGGATCGGTACGCTCGATCAGGGTGACATCGCCCGCGATCCAGCCGAGACCCGCCGTCTCGCCGTGCTCCAGCCCGCGGGTCGCCAGCAGCTGCATGCCGACGCATATGCCCAGGAACGGCGCGCCGCCAACCTGGACGCGCTCCTCCATCGCCTCGACCAGGTGCGGGATCGCCTTGAGCCCCTTTGCGCAGGCGGCGAAACTGCCAACGCCAGGCAGGACGATGCGATCGGCAGCGCGGACGACCGAAGGGTCGCTGGTTACGGCGACATCCGGCGCACCCGCTGCCCGCAGCGCGCTTTCCACCGAATGCAGGTTGCCTGCACCGTAGTCGATCAGGGCGAGGACCTCGCTCATGCTGCTATTCCATCAACCGCCAAGCTGGCCCTTGGTCGAAGGGATCGCCCCGCCCTTGCGCGGATCGAGGCTCACAGCCTGGCGCATCGCGCGGGCAAAGCCCTTGTAGATGCCCTCGCAGATATGGTGGTTGTTCTCGCCATAGAGCAGCTCGACATGCAGGGTGATGCCAGCAGCCTGCGCGATGGAATGAAACCAGTGCTCGAACAGCTCGGTATCCATCTCGCCCAACCGTTCCTGGGTGAACTTGGCCCGCCAGACGAGGAACGGCCGCCCCGAAATGTCGAGCGCGACCCGGGCAAGCGTTTCGTCCATCGGCGAATAGGCGGCGCCGTAACGACCGATGCCGCCCTTGTCGCCCAGCGCCTGCGAAATGGCCTGACCGATGGCGATGGCGCTGTCTTCCGTGGTGTGGTGCTGGTCGACATGCAGGTCGCCCGCGATCCGGCAGGTAATGTCGATCAGCGAATGGCGGGAAAACTGCTCGATCATGTGATCGAGAAAGCCGATCCCGGTGGCGACATCGAAAGCGCCGGTGCCATCGAGGTTTACCTCGACGACAATATCGGTTTCGTGGGTCTTGCGAGCGATACGAGCGGTGCGCATGGCGGCGCTATAGAGTCTGATTGAAAGTTCGCCAATCGGCGAATTCGGCGCGCACAGCCTGGGCCCTCACGCCAATGTGATGGAAAACCGGTCGCTGTCGTAAATTTGTTACACCGTGCCGCTTGACCAGCCCCGCGCCAATGCGCACCTAGCATGGCATGGATGAAACGACGCCCGATAGCCTGATACCCTATGATGAAATCGTGCAGGAAGCGCTGCGCGCGGTGGTAGGGCGCGTGCTTGGCGAAGTTCAGGCTGCGGGCGGAGACCTGCCGGGCAACCACCATTTCTACATTACCTTCAAGGCCCACGCTGCCGGAGTCGACATCCCCTCGCACCTGCGCGAACGCTTCGCCGACGAGATGACGATCGTCCTGCAAAACAAGTTTTCGGACCTCAAGGTCGGCGACGACCAGTTCAGCGTGCGCCTCAGCTTCAACCAGATTCCGGCAACGCTCACGATTCCTTTCTCCGCGATTACCGCCTTTGTCGATCCGGCTGTCGATTTCGGCCTTCAGTTCCAGGCCACCGACGAGGGGGAAGGCCACGAGCCACCTGAAGGTGCGGAGAACGACAGGCCCGAAACCGAGGGCGTTCCTGTCGCGCCCGGCAGCGACGATGGCTCGAACGTCGTGACGGTGGATTTCGGCAAGAAGAAATGACCGGCGGCCGAAAATCCCGGCCCGATCCAATCGACGCCGAAACGATTGATGAAGACGCCATCATCGGCCCAAGCCCCAATCCGAAGACGAATCTGCTGCTTGCCGACATTGCCCTGCGCGGCGGCGCCATGCTGGTTCGACAGGGGCTGGAACGCGGCCTGCTGGGCAAACGATACGCGCCAGACAAGGCGCGCAAGATCATCAAGGGCCGCTCGCTCGGCGAGACCCTGGTCGGAGGCGCGGTCGCCCGGCTGGCGATGCGCTCGGTGCCCGGCGCGATCCTTGTCGGCGGCGGACTGCTGGCCAAGACGCTCTACGACCGCCGCAAGGGCAAGGCTGCGCAAAACAAGGATGAAGCGAAGATTGCCCGGATGGCTGAGGAAGGCGAAGCGCGAGAGTCTTGATTTGGCGCTTGCTCGCGGCCATCAGCGGGCATGGCCGACGACACCAACCTGACTCTCAGCCGGCGCGGACTGATGTTCGTGCTGTCCTCGCCTTCCGGGGCGGGCAAGACGACGATCTCGCGCATGCTGCTTGAGCGCGATGCGCATATCCGCATGTCGGTTTCGGCCACGACCCGCCCGATGCGCCCCGGCGAGGTCGAAGGGCGGGATTACTTTTTCGTCTCCCAGGAACAATACGACGGGAAAGTCGCAAGATGCGAATTCCTCGAATACGCGACCGTGTTCGGCAATAGCTATGGCACGCCCGAGGCGCAGATCCGCGATGGACTGGTCGCCGGGCAGGATTTTCTCTTCGACATCGACTGGCAGGGCACCCAGCAGCTTTACCAGAAAATGGAAAGCGACGTGGTTCGCGTCTTCCTGCTGCCTCCCAGCCTTGACGAATTGCGCCGCCGACTGACCACGCGCGGCACCGACAGCGCCGAGGTAATCGCGGCGCGCATGGCGCGCGCGCAATCCGAAATCAGCCATTGGGATGGCTACGATTATGTGCTGGTCAACGACGACGTCGAGGCCTGCTACGCCAGGGTCTTCCAGATCCTCGAAGCCGAGCGCCAGCGCCGCGCCCGCCAGACGGGCCTGATCGATTTCGTCCGCGACCTCATGAGGCCGGATTGAACTCCAATTCCGTCTCTCGGGTTCGCCGCAAGTTAACCAACTATTAGGGACAATCGGTTAGCTCCGGGTCACAGACAAATGGTTTCATACGACCATCTGCATCTGCTGGCCTAGGGGACTTCCAATGTCGTTTTTCAACCGCTTTCTGGTGCTGATGGCCGTTTCGGCCGCGCTGCCGCTTTCGGCGGCACATGCCTATCTCGATGCCGCCAGCGTCAGCATTGCGATCCAGGCTGTCGTCGGCTTGTTCGCCGCCTACATCGTGACCGGCAAGGCCTATCTGCAAAAGGTCAAGAACCTCTTCTCTCGCAACAAGGTCGAGAGCGGACCGAGCGACGCGGCCGACTGATGTTTTACGATCCCGGTTCCTATCGCGACCCGTCAGGGCGGGTCGTGATCAAGGACGCGCGTGTATTCCGCGCGATCTTCGAGGCAGGCCGCGAACCGTTCGAGGCGGCCCTTTCATCCGGCGTGTTCGAACGTTCGATCGAGCGCTCGCAGCTCCTCGGCATGGAAAAGACCGAAACCGGTAATCTGGCCGGGATCGAGCCGCAGCCGTGCCACGTTGTCGAACATCCCCGGCTGGACTTCGTCTCCTATCCCTATGAGTGGTGCTTTTCGGCCCTGAAGGCTGCGGCGCTGCTGCATCTCGATTTCCAGCTCGCTCTGCTGGGCGACGGCTTCACCCTGTCCGATGCGACTGCCTACAACGTGCAGTTCCGCCACACCAAGCCGGTGTTCATCGATCACCTTTCGATCGTGCCTTATACCGAGGGCCAGCCGTGGATCGGCCAGCGCCAGTTTTCCATGCAGTTCCTCAACCCGCTGCTGCTTTGGAGCCGGAAGGGCATCGCGCCCAATGCATGGTATCGCGGCAGCCTTGAAGGCATCGCTCCCGAAGACCTGCTGCCGCTGCTGTCGTGGCGCGACAAGCTGTCCTTCACCGTGCTTGCTCACGTCGTGGCCCAGGCCAAGCTGCAGCAGCGCGCGATCGGCGGCGGTTCAAGCGACAAGGCCAGCGAGCGCAAACTCAGCCGCAAGGGCTTCGAAGGCATCCTGATGGGCCTGCGCGATTTCATCGCCGGGCTCCCCTCCCCCAATGGCGGCACCGTCTGGGGCGATTACGACAACAACAACAGCTACGATGCGGACAAGCGGCATCGTCAACGTCCTCGTGTGGATCCCTGCCCTTATATATGCCGGAACGGTAGCCAGCAGGCAGATCGAGCTTGAGCGCGGACGCCCCGACCCGCACGAGACTTTCGCAGCTTTTCCCGGCAAGGCCGATGCAAACAGCCCGGACGTCTGGCACATCGTCATGGACCGCTATGCTGGTGCGACAACGCTCAAGCGCGTCTACGGCTACGACAACTCCAAATTCATCGCTGCCCTGCGCGCACGCGGGTTCAACGTGGGCGAAGACGCCTATTCGAACTATGCGATGACGCCGATCTCGCTCGCCTCCACGCTCAACGCTGACTATCTCGACCGCTACACGCCAAAGCTGGGCAACCAGGAAGACGTGGTGCCGATGTTCAAGGCCATCGAGCACAGCCGTGCCTTCGATTTCTTCAAGAAGCAGGGCTACGAGTTCGTCTTTTCCGGCGGCTGGGCGGACGTTACCATCGGCAATGCGCTGACCGCCCGCGACATCAACTATCGCGTCCTGGCCGAATATCCGCGCATCCTGATCGACCAGTCGGTGCCAGGGCCATCGGCGAGATGCTCGATGTGCCCTATACCGACGGACGGCTGGAACAGTGCGAGCGCGAAAAATACAAGTTCCGTGAACTGCGCAAGCTGGCAAGCGAACCGGGCCGCAAGATGGTGTTCGCGCACTTCCTCATGCCGCACCCTCCCTATGCCCTGAAGACTGACGGAACTTGCCAGGATCTTGCGGAGGCCAGCAAGAACACGCGGCGCGACAACTACATCGGCCAGGTCGAATTCGCCAATCGCGAGCTGCTGGCGCTGATCGACAGGATCCTCGCCGGTCCCCGCCCGGCAACGATCCTGCTTCATGCCGACGAAGGCCCCTATCCCGCGCCCTTCGTGATCGACGAGCCCGAACATCCTGTGAAATACAAGAAGGGCGAGGCTCGGCCCAAGGTCTCGAAAGCCCACCAGCGCGAGAAGACCAGCATCCTGATGGCCCTGCGCCATTCGGACGGAAAACCCGAAGGCGATCTCAAATCGGCGATCAACGCCTATCCGCTGATCCTCAATCACTCGTTCGGGGCTCAGATACCGCTCAAGCCGGATCGAACCTTCTTCTTCGCGAAGGGCAACACCTATCCCAACCTCAAGGACATCACCGCAGATCTGCGGCCAGCCGCTCCCGTGCAGTAGGGCACTTGCCGCAGTGCCCAGCAAAGGTTAGGCGCAGCCCGCCTACCACGCACCGATACGGGAGCCGCTAATCATGTCCGACCTTGAAACCGCCATCGAAGCCGCCTTCGAGGCGCGCGACAGCGTTACTCCGGCCAGCGCGGACGTACGCAAGATCGTCGATGAAGCACTGGAACTGCTCGATTCGGGCAAGGCGCGCGTCGCCGAG
>JAURNJ010000044.1 GCA_030830245.1 Novosphingobium sp.
TCAACGGGGCGAAGATGTGGACCACCGACGCCATGCACGCGGACTGGATGGAACTGCTGATCCGCACCGACCCGCAGAGCCAGCGTCATAAAGGCCTCACCTGGCTCGCTTTCGACATGAAATCACCGGGCGTCGACATCAAGCCGATCCGCACCATGCTGCTCGATGCCCATGTAAATACTGTGTTTTTCGACGAAGTTCGGGTGCCTTTGAGCGCCGTGGTCGGCGACCTGCATCAGGGCTGGTCGACCGCCATGGCGACGCTTTCCTTCGCGCGTGGCCTGGGCTTCATCGCCGATCAGCTGGAACTGTTCGAGAAGGTCGGTCGCGCCATCGAACTGGCAGGCAAGGTCCATGACGCCGAAGGACGCCCGGCCATCGAGGATGCCGAAATCGCGCGCAAGCTAGCCGCGATCAAGGCCGAGACCATGGCAATCCGGGCGATGACCCTGGCGGACATCGCCGAAACAGACCGCACCGGCATGCCCGGCCCCAAGGGATCGATGATGAAGCTGAAGGTCACGGCCACCCACAAGGCACTGACCAAGCTGGTGAGCGAGATCCTGGGCTGGAGCTTCTTCGAATTCGACGGCAATCGCGATACCTATCCCTGGACCCACGATTTCCTGTGGTCCTGGGTATTCACCATCGCGGGAGGATCGAGCGAAATCCAACGCGAGATCACCGCCGACCGCGTGCTCGAACTGCCGCGCTCGCGCTGATAGAGGAACTGCCATGGAATGGATCAGCAAGACCGATGTGAGCGGTTTTCAGGTGCGTTGGTGCGACGAACTGGCGCGCCGCTGGTTCGATGAGGGCCATTGGCGCAACGAAACACTCGTTGACGCCGCGCGCGCTCGGATGGCTGAAAACCCCGACGCCCTGTTCCAGATCGAGGGCGATCGCCGCGTCACCCGGCGCGAGGTGTGGGACGCATCATTGCGCCTGGCAGGCTGGTTCTTGTCGCGAGGGCTCAAGCCGGGCGATGTCATCTCCTTCCAGCTTCCGAACTGGACCGAAACCCCCGTGATCGGGCTTGCGGCGCGGATGTGCGGCCTGGTCATCAACCCGATCCCGCCGATTTACCGCGAGTCCGAGCTGGAATACATACTCGGCAACTGCGGTTCGAAGGCGATCTTCGTGCCCGGCACCTTCCGCAAGTGCGACCATGCCGCGATGATCGCGGGGCTGCGCAGCAAGCTTCCGGCCTTGCGCGACGTGATCGTTGTCCGCGATGAGGGCGAGCTTACGTGGGAACATGTAACGAGCGGCGAACCGGCCGACGATGCCAGCCTGCCCAAGGTCGATCCCGCCTCGGTGCTGATCGCGATGTACACCTCGGGCACCACGGGCAAGCCCAAGGGCGTGCTCCACACCCATCTTTCCTACGGCCACCGCGTCAGGGCCATGGCGCAGAACTATCCGATTAACGAAAGCGACGTGTCGTTCATGCCCTCGCCCGTCACCCATATTACAGGGGCGATCTGGGCCTTCGACATGCCATGGATCGCGGGCAACGTTTCGGTGCTGATGGACGTATGGTCGCCCGAGGAAGGCATTGCCTGCATCGAGCAGAACCGCTGCACCGTCACGGGCGGGGCCACACCGTTCCTCCAGCAGATGCTCGATGTCGCCGAAACCGCGCCCGAGCGGTTGAAAAGCCTGAAACTGTTCTTCTGCGGCGGCACCACGGTTTCGCCCGAACTCATCATGCGCGCGAACAGGATGATCCCCGGCGCGGTATTCTTCCGCGCCTATGGTTCGACCGAGATGATCACGGCAACATGGGGCATCCAGGACCGCGCCGATGCCCGCTACGGCGCTGAGACGGATGGCCATGTGATCTATCCGGTCGAGATGCGGATCGTCGATGCGGTGACAGACGAGCCCGTCGCAGAGGGAGATGAGGGCGAGATACTGATGCGCGGGCCCGGCCTTTTCGCCGGATACATCGCGCGCGAAGACAACGAAGCGAGCTTCCTGCCCGACGGCTTTTTCCGCATGGGCGATCTCGGGCGGCAGGTGTTCGGCGACTGGCTGGTGATAACCGGACGCAAGAAGGATATCATCATCCGTTCGGGCGAGAACATCAGCCCCAAGGAAGTGGAGGATGTGCTTTTCGGGCATCCGGCCATTGCCGAGGTGGCGATTGTCGCCATGCCCAGCGCGGCGACAGGCGAAAAGGGCTGCGCCTTCGTCATCCCGCGCGCGGGAGAAAGCATCGATCTGGCCGAGATCGGGCGATTCCTGACCGAGGCGGGCCTTGCGAAGCAGAAGTTTCCCGAGCACCTGGTGATCGTCGACGACCTGCCCCGCGTTCCCTCGGGCAAGGTGCGCAAGGATGTTCTGCGCGACCAGGCGAAAGCGATTGCCGCGAACGGTTGATGGGAACGTTGCGCAATTGCAACAGGCGAGCGCAATTCTGCCACCCGCCCTAGCCCTGCAATCAAAACAGCTATAGGAATGACTTCGTGAGTGAGGACCGCCGCAAATCTGCGGAACATGGGAGACTGTCATGACAACCACTACTACCGCCCGGCTGCGCCTGCTTGCCGGCACCGCGATCGCTGCGAGCACGGCCTTTGCCGCGCCGGCCTTTGCCCAGGATGCCGAAGACACTGGCGGCCTGCAGGAAATCATCGTTACCGCGCAAAAGCGCGAACAGAGCCTTCAGGACGTTCCGATCGCGGTCTCGGCCGTTGCCGGTGAATCTCTGGCGGCCAACCGCGTCACCAACGTCGTCGACCTGTCCGCCCTTGCGCCGGGCGTCACCGTCCGTCCATCGCTCGGTGGTTCGTCGATCCCTTCGTTCACGGTTCGCGGTGCGGTCAGCTACGGCGTGGTTCCCGGATCGGACAAGCAGGTCTCGATCTACCTCGACGGCGTTTACCTCTCGACCCCGCGTGGCGGCATCTTCGACCTGCCAAACGTGGAGCGGATCGAAATGCTGCGCGGTCCGCAGGGCACCCTGTTCGGTCGCAACGCGACGGCGGGCGCGGTCAGCATCATGACCCAGGATCCGAAGGGTGAAGCCAGCGTGAAGGCGAGCGTCTCGATGGCCAATCATCACGGCTGGCGTTACGAGCTCTCCGCCCACACGCCTGAAATCGGCCCGTTCAGCGGCTACTTCAGCTATGTGAAGAACAAGTATCGCGGCCACGTCAGGAACGGTGCGCCGGTTACGACGTTCGACCGTGTCACCAACGGCCTCAAGTACCAGAAATACGTGAAGACCGCGCCCTGGCTCGGCGGCAAGGATTCGGATTCCTATTTCGCCTCGCTGAAGTTCGAAAGCGGCGACTTCAAGGCGGTCTACAAGTATGACCGCAACGATTCATCGCAGACTCCAGACGCAACCGGCCTGATCGCTTACGATTTCACCAAAGGCCTGGGAGCCTTGCTGGGCGCTTATGACAATAACATCGTCGGCTCTGCTGTTGCTTCCGGGATGCCGCTTGCCAGCAATGGCAAACGCCCCAAGGAGGTCTGGAACTCGTACAACGACGAACTCGCCGTGTTCCAGATGGGTCACAACCTGACGATGACCTATCAGGTCAACGACCGGCTTTCGATCAAGAACATCGCCGCCTATCGTTCGTCCACGGTCGAATCGACCGCATCGCTGCTCGGCATCGATTCGCTGACGATTCCGGCCTCGGCAGCCCCGCTCTACTTTGCCTTCCTGTCGGCCAACCCGTCCACGGCTGGCCTGCCAGAAGCGACACGGCAGGCCATCGCCAATGGGGAAGTTGGCAAGCAGTACATGTTCCTGGGGTCGGGGCCTGCCTCGCGCTCAAGGCAGTGGAGCGATGAACTCCAGATCAACTACGACAGCGATTTCGTCACCGTCACCGTCGGCGGCATGTGGTTCAAGGGCAAGGACCACGTCAACGAACACGGCCAGCAGAACACGGTCTCGTTCACCTCGCTGCCGGTCGGCAATGCCATTCCTTACCTGCCGGGCATTGGCTATAACGAAGCCCGGTCGATTGCTGGCTATGCGCAGGGTGAATTCCACATCACTCCGCAGCTCGATATCGTGCTTGGCGCTCGCTACACCGACGACAAGAAGCTGGCGCAGATCACCTCGCTGACGGCGGCCACCTGCGCACTGACAATCACGCAGTCGGCGGCGCTCAAGGCCTGCCCGCTCATCACCGGCACGGCCAACTACAAGGATACGAAGTTCAATTACCTGATTGGTGCGAACTTCCGTCCGACCGACGACCTGCTGGTCTATGCCAAGTGGTCCACCGCCTATGTGTCGGGCGGCACTTCCGGTCCGTTCCAGTATGTTCCGGAAACTGCGAAGTCGGCAGAAGCCGGCCTCAAGGCGGACCTGCTCGATCGCCGCCTGCGCGCCAACCTCGCCGTGTTCTGGGCCGAATACAAGGACTACCAGACCGCGCAGGGCGGCAACACGCTCGGCACTGTGGCGGAATTCCAGGCGCTCGTTCCGGACTCGCGAGTTCGTAACGCGCTGGGCACTTTCGTCTATCCGCAGGGTGACGTGAAGGCGAAGGGCTTCGAGCTCGAACTCACCGCCGCGCCTGCTGATGGCATCGTCCTGGGCGGCAGCTTGTCCTACACCAAGACGACGTTCTCGAACGTGCCGGGCCTGCTCAAGGCTGCGCAGAGCCTGCCGGCAACCGCGCCGGATAGCGCCTATCTGCCGACGCTCCGTCCGGAATGGACTGCCAACGCCTACGCGCAGTACACCTCGGAACCGATCTGGGGTGACACGGTCTTCACCGCGCGCGTTCAGGGCAACTATCAGTCCGAGATGAAGGCGAGCGCCAACGCGAACATCAAGACAGTCTTCGCGGGCTACACCGACGTCGTTCCGGGCTACTGGCTGATCAACGCGCGCGCCGCGCTCGAAAAGCTGGCGATCGGGCCGTTCGAGGGGACCATTGCTCTGTGGGGCAAGAACCTCTCCGACAACAAGTCGATTTCGTTCCCCTTCAACCAGTCGGGCGGTGCTTCGGCCACCTTCATCGAGCCGCGCCGCTACGGCATCGACCTGACCATCGAATACTGATCACCGATTACCCGGAATACCGGGAGAGGAGTGAGGCCCGGGGCGAAAGCTCCGGGCCTTTTCTTTTGGCGCGGGCTGAAGCAAGGGAGTCCGCATGACCCAACCCTCCCTGCTTACCGACATCGCCGATGGCATCATGACCATCACCTTCAACCGGCCCGAACGTGGCAATGCCTGGAACCCGGACATCGCCGGCCGTTATTTCGCGGCGCTCGAACAGGCGGCCACTTCACCAGAGGTGCGCGCGATTATCGTCACCGGTGCGGGCAAGGCCTTCTGTTCCGGCGGTGACGGGGCCAAGCTCGACGAGATAGCCGATAGCGGCGACGTGCGCCCCACCTCCAACCGTCCCTACTGGTTCCCGCTTCAGGTCGGAAAGCCGGTGATCGGTGCGATCAACGGCGCTGCTGTCGGCGTCGGCCTGCAGATTGCTCTCTATACAGACGTTCGCATTGCCTCCGACAAGGCACGCTTCTCCACCTTTTTTGCCAAGCTGGGTCTGGTCGCCGAGATGGGCCTTGGCTGGATGCTGCCGCGCCTTATCGGCGCAGCGCGCGCGGCAGACCTGCTGTTCTCGGCTCGGATGGTGGGCGCAGAGGAAGCGCTGGCAATGGGCATGATCAACCAGATCGTGCCGCATGAAAGCCTGCTCGACGAAGCGCGTGCCTATGCCACTCGGCTGATCGAAACCAGCTCGCCGTGGTCGATGCGCAAGATGAAGGAACAGCTCTACGCCGACCTGAACAGCACCGTGCAACAGGCATACGAGCGGGCCGTCAACATGGCGGACGAGTCGGTGCTACGCCCCGACTTCCGGAACGGCCTCAAGGCACTGGCCGAAAAACGAAGCCCCGAGTTCGAGCCGCTCGATCCGGCCCTCGGCTATATCGATCTCGACCTGCCCAAAGGCTAGTCATCGTCCTATTCCGCGGCGACGGCTTCCGGCATCGGATCGGGCGTGAAATCGAAATAGCGGTCGTAGTTGCGGCGGTAGGCCAGGATCGGCCCGTCGCCCTGCACCAGCAGCGGCTTTTCCATGCTCTGCTTGTTGTTCCAGATCGGAATGTCCTGCTCCACCTGCTTGAGCAGATCGCGGATGCGCGCCTGGGTGACACGGAGCTGGCCGTCCGAGAGGCCGGGAATGTGATACATCTGCCAGCGGATGTGCGTGGTCGAGGAATCGATCGGGGTGACTTGCTGGCATTGCACCACGTGCGTCACGTCCTTGTATTCGACGACAGACTGGCACGGCCCCGTCGCGGTCGTCTCGATCCGTCCGACCATCAGCCCGCGCGGGGTCTTCATCTCGGCCTCGACCTTGTTGTGGCGGATCCAGCCCTCCACCTTCATTTCGCCCTTGGGCGCGAAGGGAACGCCGTGAACCGCTCCGAAGTGGGCATGGTCCTGTCCGTTCTCGGGAATTTCGCGGCAATGGATGTTGACTATCCATTCGCGCGTCATCGCCAGCACCCAGTCGCCATCGGGGCACTCGGGAATATGGGCGACTTCCCACTTCGGCGCGGCCTTGGCCGGGTGGTACCATACATAGACCACGCCATCGACTTCCTCGACCGGCCAGGTCGGCAGGCA
>JAURNJ010000045.1 GCA_030830245.1 Novosphingobium sp.
GCTGCGGAGTGCGGTGCGCCGAGACGATCCGCGCATCGTAGGCAACGCCAAGCGCGTCGAGTGCGTCAGCGGCCTTCTGCATGGTCGGCCAGTCGGACTGGCTACCCATGACGATTGCGACTGGTGCCCCCTCGCTCATCTCACCGCTCCGAGAGATAGTAGCGCTCGGTCGCCGCCAGTGCCGAATCGAGCTCGTAGACGATGGGCTGGCCGGTCGGGATTTCGAGCCCGGTGATCTCGGCGTCGGAAATGCCGGACAGGTGCTTGACCAGCGCTCGCAGGCTGTTCCCGTGCGCCGAGACGATCACGCAGGCACCCGCCTTGAGGTGCGGCACGATCGAACCTTCGTAATACGGAAGAACGCGAGCGATGGTGTCCTTGAGGCTTTCGGTGCGCGGCACCGCGATCCCGGCATAACGCGGGTCGCTCGACAGGTCGAACTCGCTGCCCGGCTCGAGATCGGGCGGCGGCGTGTCGAAACTGCGGCGCCAGATGTGGACCTGCTCGTCGCCGTGCTTGGCTGCGGTCTGCGCCTTGTCCAGCCCGGTGAGGCCGCCATAGTGCCGCTCGTTCAGCCGCCAGTCCTTGGTTTCGGGGATCCACAGCCGGTCGGCGGCATGGAGCGCCAGGTGCAGCGTGCGGATCGCGCGGGTCTGGAACGAGGTGAAGGCCATGTCGGGCAGGATGCCTTTTTCGGCCAGCAAGGCTCCGGCGGCGCGGGCCTCTGCCTCTCCCTTGGCGGTAAGATCGACATCCCACCAGCCGGTGAAACGATTTTCCAGGTTCCACTGGCTTTGGCCGTGGCGCACGAGGATCAGACGGGGCAAGGTTTCGGCTCCCTGTTTTCGGAGCACTCGCCCCTACTCGTTCGGTTGCTCTTTGGGAAGGGCGGGCTCGCGCCCGCGCGCCTGCGCCTTGCGGCGGCGCAGGTTTTCGCGCAGCTTGGCCGCAAGGCGTTCTTCGCGCGTGCCGGGCTGTTCGGGCGGTTTCATCACGCTCGCTTGCCGTGCCGGTCTGTTCGCCGCAAGGTGTAATTGTCTGATCCGAAACCCGCCAATGGCAAGTGCCGCCGCCGAAATTCGCCAAGTCGTGAATTTCGAGCCTGGCTCTAACTTGACTTTAATCGTAGCTGCGCCAATAGCGCGCGCCTGCCGGAGCGCTGCTGTAGCTCAGTGGTAGAGCGCACCCTTGGTAAGGGTGAGGTCGGGAGTTCAATCCTCCCCAGCAGCACCAGCGGTCCCGGTCTTTGCAGCACCTTGCGTCAGCTGAACGGGGGCGCTTCGTTCATCACCTTGTCCATCCACCACTTTGGCGCATTGCCGAACAGGTTGCCGATGTTCGAATAGTCGTGCCAGCGGCAGATCTTGCCGTCCCTGAATTGGGTTACCGATACGAATGAATGATCGAGCACGTTGCCTTCCTCGAAGATCCAGCGCTCGGTATGTTCGGTCATGACCAAATCGCCTTCGGCAATGATGTTCTCGCCGGGGAGATGCTCGTAACCCGCAATGATTGTGAGCGCATAGAGTCGCTTGACGATATTGTCGGGGCCGGACGCCCCGTCGCCCGGCGTGCCGACGTCGGTGTAGTGCGCGTCTGACGTGAAGAAGGTTTTGAACCTGTCCCAGTCGCGCGCAGAGAGCGCGTCCCAGAATTGCTTTACGATTGCCTTGTTGGCCTCTGGAGTATCTGGCAAATTCCTGTCCTCATGTTGTTGACTTTGCAGCGGTTCAGACGCCCAGCATCCTCTCAGCCATGGCGCGCACGTCCGCGCCGATGTCCTCGCGTTCCATGGCAAGCGCCAGCGTCGCCTCGACAAAGCCCAGCTTCGAGCCGCAGTCAAAGCGCCTGCCCGCAAAGGTTACGGCATGGAACGGCTGCTCGCCGATCATCCGCGCCATTGCATCGGTGAGCTGGATTTCCCCGCCCGCGCCTGCTTCCTGCGTTTCGAGCGTGCGCATGACCTGCGGCTGGAGGATATAGCGGCCTGAAATGATGAGGTTCGAGGGGGCGTCTTCGACCTTCGGTTTCTCGACCAGCCCGGTCACCTCGGTAAGCGCGCCCCCAAAGCCCTCAAGCGATTCGCCGGGCGCAATGACGCCATAGCTCGACACTTCCTCGCGCGGCACTTCGAGCACGGATATCAGGTTTCCGCCGACATCGGCGTAGGCATCCACCATCTGCTTCATGCAGCCCGGCTGGCCGATCATCAGCTCGTCGGGCAGGAAGATCGCGAAGGGCTCGTTGCCGACGATGGCGCGTGCGCACCAGATCGCGTGGCCCAGGCCCAATGGCACTTGCTGGCGCACGGTGATGAGATTGCCGGGCTTGATTCGCGTAGGCTCCAGCGCTTCGAGATCCTTTCCCCGTCCAGACATGGTTGCTTCGAGCTCGAAGGCGTGGTCGAAATGCTCCACGATTGCGGTCTTGCCCCGCCCGGTGACGAAGATGAGTTCCTCTATGCCTGCCTCGCGCGCCTCGTCGACCGCATACTGGATCAGCGGGCGGTCGACGATCGGCAGCAATTCTTTGGGGATCGCCTTGGTCGCAGGCAGGAAGCGCGTGCCGAGGCCCGCAACCGGGAAAACGGCCTTGCGGACGGGCTTCTTGAGATCGTCTGTCATCATGCGATGCGCTATGCCCCTGTTCGATTGCAGCGCGGTTAAAGCGTCTTCGCAGGTGCAGCGCAACCGATCTCGATATTGTTCGCGGCGAGCAGCGCTTGCGGGCCGATCAATTCACGGTAAATGACGCCATGGACAAGATCATCATTCGCGGCGGCAAGCCGCTTTCGGGCACGATCCAGATTTCCGGCGCGAAGAACGCCGCGCTCACCCTGCTGCCCTGCGCGTTGCTGACTGACGAGCCGCTGACCTTGCGTAACCTGCCGCGTCTGGCCGACATCGACGGTTTCCAGCACCTGATGACCCAGTTCGGCGTATCGACCACCATTGCCGGATCGCGGCCGGAGGATTTCGGCCGGGTGATGACGCTGGAGGCGACTCGCATCACCAGTTCGACCGCGCCCTATGACCTGGTGCGCAAGATGCGCGCCTCGATCCTGGTGCTCGGCCCCATGCTGGCGCGCATGGGCGGGGCGACCGTTTCGCTGCCGGGCGGTTGCGCCATCGGCAACCGTCCGATCGACCTGCACCTCAAGGTGCTTGAGGCGCTGGGTGCGCAGATCGAACTGGCTGCGGGCTATGTGCGCGCAATTGCTCCGGACGGCGGGCTGCCGGGAGGACGCTATGCCTTTCCGGTCGTGTCGGTCGGCGCGACCGAGAACGCGCTGATGGCGGCCGCCACCGCCACGGGCAAATCGACCCTGCACAATGCCGCGCGTGAGCCGGAAATCGTCGACCTGTGCAACCTGCTCGTCGCCATGGGGGCGGAGATCGAGGGCATCGGCAGCAGCGACCTGACGATCCACGGCGTACCGCGCCTGCACGGTGCGACCTACCGCGTCATGCCGGACCGGATCGAGGCAGGTTCCTATGCCTGCGCTGCGGCGATCACCGGCGGATCGGTGCATCTGGCGGGCGCGCGGATCGAGGAAATGGATGCGACTGTTGGCGCGCTGCGCGATGCTGGCGTCCATGTCGAGCCGGTTCGCGGCGGCATCGATGTTGCGGCTGATGGACCGCTGCGCCCGGTGACGATCTCGACCGCGCCTTACCCGGGCTTCGCCACCGACATGCAGGCGCAGCTGATGGCGATGCTGTGCCTCGCCGAAGGATCATCGGTGCTCACCGAAACGATCTTTGAGAACCGCTACATGCACGTGCCCGAACTGAACCGCATGGGCGCACATATCGAGACCAAGGGCCGCACCGCCATCGTTAATGGCGTCAGCAAGCTGTCGGGCGCGGAAGTGATGGCGACCGACCTGCGCGCCTCCATGAGCCTGGTCATCGCCGGGCTGGCGGCCGAGGGAGAGACGGTGGTCCACCGGCTCTATCACCTCGATCGCGGTTACGAGCGATTGGAGGAAAAGCTCTCCGGTGTCGGCGCGGATATCGAGCGGGTAGGTTCGGACTGAGCGACCAACCATAGCCTGATCGCGCCTGCCAGCCCGGGTGGGCGATCGGCGCCAAGCCGTTCAGCGTCGATCCGGGCAACCAGCGCATTGATCGGCAGCCCCTCGCGCTCTGCGGTCTGCCGCAACATGTCCCAGAACAGTGGCTCGAGGCTGATCGAGGTCTTGTGTCCGGCAATCTCGACCGAGCGCTTGACCGGGGGGTGATAGGGCACTTCCATGGCGCGGGTTTATCCGGCAGTGAAAGGCAAAGCGCAATCCGCGAGCAGGAGAGGAACACCATGGGCAAGCTTGACGGCAAGGTCGCCATCGTCACCGGTGCGAGCCAGGGCAGCGGTTATGGTGCGTCTGTTGCCATGGCCCGCGAGGGCGCGACTATCGTGCTGGTCAGCCGCACGCGCGCGAAGCTCGAAAGCGTGGCCCGCGAGATCGAGGCGGCAGGGGGCGTGGCCATGGTCCATCCCGCCGACGTGACCGACCGTGCCGCCATTACCGTCATGGTCGAGGATGTGGCAGCGCGCTTCGGCCGGATCGACGTGCTGGTCAACGCCGCGCAATCGCCCGTCATCCGCACCGCCCCGATTGCCGAAATCTCGGACGCGGATGTCAGCGAGCTTTGGGAATCGGGTGCGGTGGCGACGCTGGCGCTGATGCGCGCCGTGCGCCCCCACATGATCGCGGCGGGCGGCGGCAGCATCGTCAATTTCGGCAGCGGCGCGGTGCACAATCCGCAATTCTACGGCGTCTATGCCGGCGTGAAGGCGGCGATCCAGGCGATCAGCCGCGCTGCTGCGATCGAGTGGGCGAAGGAGGGCATACGCGTGAACGTCGTCTTCCCTATGTCCGAATCGCCTGCTGCCGATGCCGATTTCGCGCTGGAGGAAGGCCGCACCGAGGCCGTGCGGCGCGGCATTCCACTGGGTCGGATCGGCGATCCGGTCGAGGACATCGGCCAGCCGATTGCCTTCCTCGCCAGCGACGAGAGCCGGTTCATCACCGGAACCACCGTCGCGCTCACTGGCGGATTGACCTACCTGCGCTGAAGCACTGGGCGACGGCTCAGCCGCCGCCTGTCTTCAGTACATATGCTGGCCGCCGTTGATCGACATGGTCGATCCGGTGACGAAGGTTGAATTCTCCGAAACGAAGAAGGCGACTCCGCGCGCGATCTCGTCGGCATGGCCGAGCCTGCCAACCGGAATGCCCGCGATGATCTTCTCCAGAACCGGCTTGGGCACGGCGGCGACCATGTCTGTATCGACATAGCCGGGAGCTATGGCGTTGACGGTAATGCCGAACTTCGCGCCTTCCTGGGCCAGCGCCTTGGTGAAACCGTGGATGCCCGATTTAGCCGCAGCATAGTTGACCTGGCCGTATTGCCCGGCCTGTCCGTTGACCGAACCGATGTTGACGATCCGCCCCCAGCCGCGCTCGCGCATTCCCGGAAACGTAGCCTTGGCCATGTTGAAGCAACCGCCGAGGTTGATTCGCATCACCTCGTTCCAGTCCTCGAAGGTCATCTTGTGAAGCGTGCCGTCGCGGGTGATGCCCGCATTGTTGACCAGCACGTCAATGGGACCGACTTCGGCTTCCACCTGCTTGCACCCGTCCAGAGTCGCTTCGTGATCGCCCACGTCCCACTTGTACGCGGGAATTCCGGTTTCTTCGGTGAATTCGGCAGCAGCCCTGTCGTTGCCTGCATAGTTGGCGACTACGGCCAGGCCCTTGTCCCTGAGTGTCTGGCAAATGCCTTTGCCGATGCCGCGTGTTCCGCCAGTTACAATCGCGATTCGCGACATAACGATGTCCTTTCGGTTATCGTCCTCCCGGGCGCACAGGTAGTGCCTGTTGAGCCCAAGGACAACAGGCCACTCGTTCCGAATTGTGACGATGGTGTTGCAAGACCTGCAACCTTGGCGATGTATCGCCAGGGCAGATGCTCAGAAGCGGAACTGGGTGCCGACGTAAACGGCCTGACTGTCCTGATTGCCATTGTCCTGGGGGATCAGTCGCTCACGTTCCTGCGAATAACGCACGCCCGCGGTGACATTGAGATTGCGGGTCAGGCGATAGCTGCCGCCGACATCGACTAGGTCGTCGCTGTCGCCCGCGAAGGTTCGCGGCGCGCGCCCGGCGGTTTGCGTCTCGTCCATGACAATGCGCGGATTGAAGCGCGAATCGGCGGCATTGCCGCCACTCGACAACGAGAAACGGTTCGGATCGGCAATCGTCGCAGTCGGCGTATCGTCCTTGCGCTCCAGGCCTTGCGCGAAGCTGGAATAGCCCCGCGAAACGCCGAGGCTGAACGCGGTAGGCGCGATGCGCACTTCAGGCCAGGAATGCGACTGGCCTGCTGCAATGCGCGGGGTCCGCACGGTCAGCGCGCGTGCGGTAGCGGCATCGAGCCGGACAGCGACCGTGACCGAGCGGTCAGGCCGCGTCGGCGAGCTTGCCGGAGTGAAGGGATAGAGCGTGCCGCGAGCGAGCGAGCTGGCGGGAAAATTGCGCGACAGGCTGCCATTCTGTGCGACTTGTTCGATAACATCGATGCCGTCCTCGCTCGCGTCGGAAAGCCCGGCGGGCTCGAAGCGGACCGAGAAGGCGAGAACCGCGCTGGGCAAAGCAAGCAGGCCAACGGCGGAAGCGAGCAACGCCCCGGTTGTCAGTCCTCCAAGTCCATTGCCACTGGGCTGCGTCATTGCTCTGCCATTCCACTTGCGCGGTGTGCCGCCAATCGCGCGGCATATTCCGGACCGGAGCTTAACACAGGATTATGATCCTGGCCAAGCCGGTGTGGAGCGCGCGCCCCTTGCCGTGCTGCCCGCGCGGGCTATAGAGAGCGATGCTTCGGGCCGCCGCAAGGCGCTGCCCTCGCGAAAATCGAAACGGGATGCGACCAAGACAATGACCGGCACAGACTATTCCAGCCGCACCGCGCGCAATTGTGCGCAGCGCCTTTCGCTTCGAAAGGCCATTGGCCTCGGGCTCGGCCTTGCTGCCGCGGCGACTCTCGCTTCCTGCGGTGGAAAGGAACGTGCCGCTCCGGAGATGGCCGCTTCGCGCGTCACTTCGATCGGGGTCAATTCCTACCTGTGGCGGGCAAGCCTCGATGCGCTCCAGTTCATGCCGCTGCTTCAGACCGACAGCGCTGGCGGGGTCATCGTCACGGATTGGTACACCAATCCTTCGAATCCCGGCGAGCGCGTGAAGGTGAGCGTGACGATCCTCGATCAGGACCTGCGAGCCGATGCCCTGCGGATCGGCGCGAGCCGCGAGGTGGCGAGCGGCGGCACATGGGTTGCCGCACCGGTGCAGGCGGCAACGGTGCAGAAGCTCGAAGACATCATCCTGACGCGCGCGCGCGATTTGCGGCGCAATTCGGTCGGCGGCTGACAAGCCCCGAAAAGGAAAGCAGATTACATGAGCGAGCGGTTCGATCCGGCTCGGGCGGATAGCCACTGGCAGCAGGTCTGGGACGAGAAGCAGTGCTTCCGCGCCGACGATGCCAGCGGCAAGCCACGCAGCTTCGTGCTGGAGATGTTTCCCTATCCCTCGGGGCGCATCCACATAGGCCACGTACGCAACTACACCATGGGCGACGTGCTCGCGCGCTACAAGCGGATGCGCGGCTTCGAGGTGCTGCACCCGATGGGCTGGGACGCGTTCGGCATGCCCGCCGAGAACGCGGCGATGGAAAAGGGCGTGCATCCCGGCGGCTGGACGCGCGAGAACATCGCCAACATGAAGGCGCAGCTCAAGCGCCTGGGTTTCGCGCTCGACTGGAGCCGCGAGCTGGCGACCTGCGAGCCCGACTATTACGGACACGAACAGGCGCTGTTTCTCGACCTCTACGCGGCAGGTCTGGTCTATCGCAAGGAATCGGCGGTCAACTGGGATCCGGTCGACATGACGGTGCTGGCCAACGAGCAAGTGATCGACGGGCGCGGCTGGCGCTCGGGCGCGCTGGTCGAAAAGCGCAAGCTCAGCCAGTGGTTCCTCAAGATTACCCAGTTCGCCGATGAATTGCTGGAGGGGCTGGGCGCTCTCGACAAGTGGCCCGAAAAGGTCCGCACGATGCAGGAAAACTGGATCGGCAAGAGCCGGGGCCTGCAATTCCGCTTCAGCCTCTCGAACGGCGACGATCTCGAAGTCTACACCACGCGGCCCGACACCATCTTTGGTGCGACCTTTGTGGCCGTCGCGCCGGACCATCCGGTGGCGCAAGGTGTCGCGATGTACAATTGCGATGCGGCCAAATTCATCGATCGCTGCAAGCAGGGCGGCACCACGGCAGCCGACATCGAGACCGCCGAAAAGCTGGGCTTCGATACGGGGATCGGCGCGAAGCATCCGTTCACGGGCAAGCACCTGCCGGTCTACATCGCCAATTTCGTGCTGATGGAATATGGCACCGGCGCGATCATGGCCGTGCCCGGACATGACCAGCGCGACTTCGACTTCGCAACGAAATACGGCCTGCCAATCCTTCGCGTGGTTGCCGCCAGCGCCGAGGAGGCTGACCGGCCTTTTGCGGGCGAGGCGGAGGCAGGCGACGGTGTCTGCGTCAATTCCGGCTTCATCGACGGCATGAGAGTTGCCGAAGCCAAGGCGGCAGTAACTGCCCGTGGCGAGGCCGAAGGCTGGGGCGAGGCGCGCACGCAATATCGCCTGCGCGACTGGGGTGTTTCCCGCCAGCGTTACTGGGGCACGCCAATCCCCTTCATCCACTGCGATTCGTGTGGGGTTGTACCCGTCCCGCGGGATCATCTGCCCGTCGTCCTGCCCGATGACGTCGACTTTTCGGTGCCGGGCAATCCGCTCGACCGCCATCCGACCTGGAAGCATGTCGACTGCCCCGATTGCGGCAAGGCGGCGCGGCGTGAGACAGATACGCTCGATACCTTCGTCGATTCGTCGTGGTATTTCCTGCGCTTCGCCAGCCAGCCGGGCGACAGGCCATTCGATCCGGCGGCGATCGCCAAATGGCTGCCGGTCGAGCAATATATCGGCGGTATCGAGCACGCGATCCTGCATCTGCTCTATGCTCGGTTCTGGACCCGCGCCCTGGCCCACATCGGCCTGATCGAGGTGAAGGAGCCCTTCGCCAGCCTGTTCACCCAGGGCATGGTGACGCATGAAACCTATTCGCGCAGCGAGGGCGGACGCGAGGTCTATTTCAGCCCCGGCGAAGTGACGCGCAGCGCCGAGGCGGCGGTGCTCAAGGCCGATGGTGGGCCTGTCGAGATCGGCCGCGTCATCAAGATGTCGAAGTCGAAGAAGAACGTGGTCGATCCCGACGAGATCGTCGCGACTTACGGCGCCGATGCGATCCGCTGGTTCATGCTTTCCGATTCGCCGCCCGAGCGCGACCTGCCCTGGTCCGAAGCGGGGATCGAGGGCTGCGGGCGCTTTGTCCAGCGGCTGTGGCGGTTGTTCGGCCAGTTCGACGCCGCTGCCACTGGCGAGGACAAGGCGCTGGACCGCAAGCGCGACCAGACCGTTGCGGCTGTGGCCGACGACATCGAGGCGCTTTCCTTCAACAAGGCGGTTGCCCGGATTTACGAACTGGCCACGGCCATCGAGAAGGCTCCGCTCAGCGCGAGCCGCTCTGCCGCGATCCGGGCCTTGCTTCTGATCGTCGCACCGATGATGCCGCACATTGCCGAGGAAGCCTGGCAGGCCATGGCATCGGGGCTGGTTGCCGAAGCGCAATGGCCGCAGGTCGATCCTGCCCTGCTGGTGGAGGACGAAGTGACCATCGCCGTGCAGGTGAAGGGCAAGCTGCGCGACACCATCACCGCCGCCAAGGGCCTTCCCGAGGAAGAGCTCAAGGCGCTCGCGCTGGCCAGTGAGAAAGTGCAGCGCTCCATCGATGGTGCGGAAATCCGCAAGATCATCGTCGTGCCCGACCGTCTGGTGAACATCGTCGCATGAGGGCGGCGGCACTCCTCTTGCCGCTTCTCCTCGCAGCCTGCGGGCTCAAACCGATGTATGCGGGCGGAGGCTCTGGCGAAGTGGCGCGCGGGCTGGCTGCGGTCGAAATTTCGCCCATCGAGGGACGCGCCGGCTGGCTGGTTCGTCATGCCCTGAGCGACCGACTCGAAGCGGGCTCGGCGCAGGAGCCGCCGCGTTACCGGCTCGATGTTCGGCTTGACGACAAGCTCGAAGGCTTTGCCCTGCTCTCCGACGATACCATCGGGCGGGAGCGGCGCACCTTGCGCGCCCGCTATCAGTTGGTCGATCTCGCCAGCGGCAAGATCGTGCTCGATGACAGCGCCGCCGCCGATGCAGGCATCGACGTCGTTGCCTCGGACTATGCGACCATCGCTGCAGAGCGCAGCGCGCTCGAGAACCTGGCCACCGATGTCGCCAACCGGATTGTCACCAGCGTCGCGCTCGAACTGCGCGAGGCCCAGGCCGCC